>DAITQE010000386.1:0-4510 GCA_036833235.1 Opitutus sp. | reverse complement strand
GACCCATGCCGCTGGCCTGCGCGACCTTGGTCGCATCGATGACGAACAGGCGAAGCTTCTTGCCGATGATCGATGCCTGCCAGTCACGTGGGAGTTTCTTCCATGTTTCCTCGGGTCCGTACTGAGAGTTCAACAACACGATCGCGCCGGGCGCGGCGTATCCGAGAACATCAGCACGACCCACGAAGCTGAACTGACTGCACGCGACGAAGCCAGCCGTCCGAATCAGATACGGCGCACGAATCGGCCGCGGGCCGAAGCGGAGGTGCGAGATCGTCATCGATCCCGATTTTTTCGAATCGTAAACGAAGTAGCCCTGCGCGAAGTGCGACGTTTGCTCGCCGATGATCTTGATCGAGTTCTTGTTCGCTCCGACCGTGCCATCGGCGCCGAGCCCGATGAACACGCAGCGGCGCACATCCGCGGCTTCGAGATCGAAGTCCGCATCGAACGGCAGCGACGTGCCCGTGACGTCGTCGATGATGCCGATAGTGAAACGATGATGCGGCTCCCACCGTGAGAGATCGTCGAATACAGCTTTCGCCATTCCCGGCGTGAACTCCTTCGAGCCGAGTCCGTAACGGCCACCAACGACCCGCGCCGAACCGGCGAGCGGCGAACGACCTTCGGCCAACGCCGCGACGACATTCAAGTAGAGGGGTTCACCGAGGCTGCCGGGTTCCTTGGTGCGATCGAGAACCGAAATCGCTTTGACGGTCTTGGGCAGTGCGGCGAGGAAGGATTTGACGTGGAACGGGAGAAACAGCCGGACGCTGAGCACGCCGACTTTCTCGCCTTTGGAAATGAGCCAGTCCGCGGTTTCGCAGAGCGTTTCAACGCCACTGCCCATCGCCACGACGACGCGCTCTGCTTCGGGGTGACCGTGGTAATCAAACAAGTGATATGCCCGCCCGGTGACCTTCGCAAAGCGGTCCATCGTCTCCTGGACGATCGTTGGCAGTGCATCATAGAAGCGATTGACCGCTTCACGCCCTTGGAAATACACGTCCGGATTTTGCGCGGTGCCTCGCAGCGTCGGGCGATCGGGTGTCATCGCGCGGGCGCGGAATGCCGCGATGTCTTTTTCGTCGATCACGGCACGCAGATCGTCATCGGATAGCGCGGAAAGTTTTTGAACTTCGTGTGAGGTTCGGAAGCCATCAAAGAAGTGAATGAACGGAACGCGCGCGCGGTAGCTTGCGGCATGGGCGATGAGCGCGAGGTCACCGGCTTCTTGCGGCGAGTTGCTGCAGAGCAGCGTGCAACCGGTGGCGCGGCAGGCCATGACATCCTGGTGATCGCCGAAAATCGACAGCCCTTGAGCAGCGAGCGCGCGGGCGCTTACGTGCATCGTGAACGGCAGGAGTTCGCCCGCGATCTTGTACAGATTGGGGATCATCAACAGGAGGCCCTGTGATGCGGTGAACGTCGTGGTGAGCGCGCCGCCGAGTAGGCCACCGTGGACGGAACCGGCGACGCCTGCTTCCGACTGCATTTCCACGACACGCGGTACCTCGCCCCAGAGATTTTTTTTGCCGGCGGCGGCCCATTCGTCGCACGACTCAGCCATGGCCGACGACGGCGTAATGGGGTAAATGGAAATCAGCTCATTGAGCCGATAAGCGACGGATGCGACGGCTTCATTCGCGTCGCAGATGGTGAAGATGGGTTTGCGCCCGAGAGTATTCATGGAGTGGGAAGTGCGCCGCCACATCCCTGCAGGGTGGGTGACGGAACAATATCGCAATAAATGCGGTATCTCGCTGCGCATCGGTTGGCATTGCTGGCGCAAAAGTTGGCGGCAGAGCGGCGCGGCTAATGAAGCGCCGGCCCGGGCGTGCCTATCTATGAGAGGCAAAGTGAACGGTTGTCCTCTTTCCGAGGTGGGGGCGGCTGTCCCAGCCGCCTTGGGGTTTCGGATCGCCCGTATCAGGGCGCGTAGGGACACGCGCCCCTACCTTTTTTGACCGCATCTGTTCAGCTCGCGCCGAAGAACTTCAGAATCCGGCGAAGACTCGCGACGAGCGCGTCGATTTCATCGGACGTGTTGTACACGTAAAAACTCGCGCGGGTCGTGCTGGTGAGGCCGAGCTTTTTCATCAGCGGCTGATTGCAGTGGTGGCCACCGCGCAGCGCGATCCCATCCTCATCGGCAAACGTCACGACGTCGTGCGCGTGCACGCCTTCAAAGGCAAAACTCACCAAGCTGCTTCGCGGCTGGCCTACGCGTGGACCCAATATCCGGATACCGGGCAACGTTGACAGTTTCTCGGCGGCTAGTTGGGCGAGTTCGGCATCGTGCCGGGCGATCGCTTCCCGACCGAGGGTGTCCAGGTAATCGCACGCGGCACCCAACGCCGCGGCATCCGCGAAATCTGGCGTGCCGGCTTCGAAGCGTTCCGGCGACGGCTTCCATCGCGCCGTGGTGTATTCCACTTGGGCGATCATGCCGCCACCGCCTTGATACGGCGGCATGGCGTTCAGGAGTGGGAGGCGACCATAGAGCACGCCGATCCCGGTTGGGCCGGCCATTTTGTGCGCGGAAAACGCGTAGAAGTCGCAGCCAAGCGCTCGCACGTCGACGGGCATGTGGCCGATGGATTGGGCTCCGTCGATCACTGTCACGATGCCGCGGGCGCGCGCTTTCGAGCAAAGTTCGGCAACCGGCGTGATGGAACCGAGCGTGTTCGACACGTGGGTGAACGCGAAAATTTTGACCTCGGGCGTAAGCAGCGCGTCGAGGTTGGCAAGATCGAGACCGCCTTCGGCATTGGCACCGAGGAAGGGTAGGAAACGAAGGGTCGCGCCCGTGCGTTGGGCGATCAGCTGCCAGGGCACCAGATTGGAGTGATGCTCGATCTCGGTGAGTAAAATGACATCGCCGGACTTAAGATTGGCAGAGCCCCAGCTCGCGGCGACCAAGTTAATCGATTCGGTGGTGCCGCGCGTAAAAACGATCTCCGCCGAGTCCGTCGCATTGATGAATTTCGCGACACGCGCTCGCGCGCCTTCGTACGCGTCCGTGGCGCGCATCGACAGCGCGTGCAGGCCGCGATGGACGTTGCTGTTATCGCGTTCGTAGAAGCGCGAGAGCGTGTCGATGACGACCTGCGGTTTCTGCGCGGTGGCGGCGTTATCGAGGTAAATCAGCGGCTTGCCGTGAACCTGCTGGTGTAGAGTAGGAAAGTCGCCGCGGACGGTTGGCCAAAGCGGGACGTTAGCGCGGACTTCCGGTTCCGAGTTCTGAGTTCTGAGGTTCGAGTTCACGCAAGGCGGGCAAAAAAGGAAGATGAAGTTAAGTTAACCGCTGTCATTCTGAGCGGAGCGAAGAGTGACAAACACCAGCGCGGCGTCAGTCGGTGTGGCTTTCCGTCGTGGTCGTAGTTGGATCGCCGTGTAGCGCGTTGAGGGTGGCGTGCCAGCCGAGTGTGGCGCATTTGATTCGCGCGGGAAATGCGTGCACCCCGGCAAAGGCTGCCAGATCACTGATTTCGTCGGGCGCATTGCCGGTGGTCACGATATCGTGGAATTCGTTGAAAAGCTTTTCGACCTCCGCGGTGGTCTTGCCTTTGACCTGGGTGGTCATGAGCGACGCGCTCGCTTGAGAGATCGCGCAGCCGGAACCGTCGAAACTGATGTCGGCGATGCGGTCTCCGTCGAGGCGGAGGTACACGCTGCATTGGTCACCGCAGGACGGATTATCTCCGTGAGCCACCCGATTGGCGGTGGGCAACTGGCCTCGATTGCGGGGCCGCTTGTTGTGATCGAGGATAACCTGCTGGTAGAGGTCTGAGAGATCGGCGGACATGGCGGATAGCTCTTATTGGTTATCGCTTCTTGGTACTTGGCAACTGCGGCGTGCGGGTCGGTGGAGTGACCAGTGAGGTCATTTGTTTTGGAATCGTATCTTGTAGGCTGCCAGCTTGCTGGCGCGATTGAAGCGCCAGCAAGCTCGCGGCCTACCACGCAACGGATTGCGCCATCAAAACGAAAGACCGTGGAGTGACCAATGAGGTGGCCGAAATGAAACCAGCCGGCGTGTGGGGCTGTTTTCGCAGTGAGCGCCTCGGCGCAGTAGGGCTCGCCGGAGGTTGGGCCGCGTTCGCTGATCGCACGCCCGAACGCGGCCTGCCCGGAGATCAGGCCCTACCTTCAAGCTGTCTGACGGCCCGGGCAAACGAGGCCTTATTCCCAATATTCGGCCCAGCTCGTTGCCGTCTCGGTGACGCGAATCTTTTCCAGCCGCACGGCGACAGGGG
The DNA here is from genome assembly GCA_036833235.1 of Opitutus sp. Classification (GTDB taxonomy): domain Bacteria; phylum Verrucomicrobiota; class Verrucomicrobiia; order Opitutales; family Opitutaceae; genus Opitutus. The sequence continues at coordinate 251 of DAITQE010000386.1, read as the reverse complement.
CGAGATTGCGTTTAACTGCGGAAAAAATTTCCCAGGCCAACACTTCGGTCGTGGGATCCGTGTCGGCGAAGGCCACGATGTGCTCACCATAGGCACGCTGAAATTCGGCGAAGCGCGGGTCTGCTGAATTTAGCGCAAACGCGTGGTCGAACCGCTCCACTGCGTTGGCGGCGGCCGCTTTCAAAGCCTTGAAGTCGCACACCATGTCGTTCGGGTCGAGCGTGTCACTGATCACCACGACCTCGATCGTG
>DAITQE010000385.1:3542-4525 GCA_036833235.1 Opitutus sp. | reverse complement strand
TTGCAGCCGCTCCTCGACAATCAAAAATTCGCCGCTCTCCTGCCGCCGGAAACGGGCTCACCCGTCGCTCGGCGGGATCATGGTCGCCTCGGCTGGCTGCCCGCTCTCCTGCTTCCATCCGGCACGTGGATCGTCTTCACCGGTCTGGCGCTGCTTGGCTGGTCGCTCTTGGTGAGCTCACCGCGGCGTCGTGGCGCCGCAGATACAGAGCCGGTCGAGCCGTCCACCCACACCCTTCGCTCAGTGCTCTACACGATGGCCGCCACGTGGCTGGTCGCGGGGCTCGGCTGGCGGATGTGGAAAAATCCGGATACCTACGACCGGACGGCGCGGCTAAACAGAGCGTACGCCCCGCCGGCGGCGGGCGTCCATTACGTTGACCTCGCGTTTGAACGGTACGACGGCGACATCCATAACGCGATTCCCGCACGGGGCGCCGTGGACACGATTCCCACCAACGTGCGGATTTTTTGGTACGGCACCCGGCTCAACACGACGCCCGATTTCCGCGGCGTGATCCGATCCCAGCCGTTCAAAGTGACGAGCCGCTATCTCATCGTGCCATTTACCGGGCATCCGTGCTACCCTGGAAACGGACTTCGTGTTCTGTTCATCGATCCCAAGACACGGCAGGAAACCTGGGTGAGCTACGTTGGTCCCGACGCGTCGGTCGGCTGGAATATGTGGACCGTTGACGCCGCCGCGCACAAAGGCGCCGACGCTTCCCTGTTTCTCTTCGATGGTCTCGATGGCCCGACGGGCTGGCTCGGCGTGGCGCGCCCGGCGCAGACTGACGACGCCAACTTTTCGAGCCGATGGCGCGCCGCGCTCCGGGCCGAGCGCGCCGAAACCACCCATCGCACCCTCGTCGGCGTAACGCTCGCGACTGGCGTGGCCACACTGCTCCTTCTCGGATTGACGCTATGGAAATCTCGATTGACTCAAGGCACATCGACACAATCCGCGTCCCCACGATCGTAGCC
>DAITQE010000385.1:0-3532 GCA_036833235.1 Opitutus sp. | reverse complement strand
GCGTGACCGCCGATGGCTATCCGTACGGATTCGTCGATGCCAATGGAAAATGGAGCGGGTAACTGCAGTGCCTACGCCACGTCCCTGATCTCTGCGCAATTGCGGGCTGGAAGCCTTCGCGACTTTCCGCCCTGATCGACGCATGTCTGTCGAGCCCGCTTCCTCCTTGCTCTCTTCCGGTCAGCGCCGCGTCGTCGGATTTGCCCTTACGCTTTTCGCGGTCCTCGGCTCCATCACACTCATTGTGGGCGCGTGCATCGTGCTTGGGCAGTCGGTCAGTTATTTTTCGAGCGTTCTCTGGCCACTCGCAACCGCCGGCGTGCTGGCGCTGATTCTACGGCCGGTGATCGCAATTATGGGACGCCGTTTCAAGCTGCGCCGGCTGTGGGCCGTGATCCTGCTTTACTGCGGCTTTGTGCTCGCATTCGCCGGTTTGCTGATCGCCGTGCTGCCCCCGCTCGTCGAACAGACCATCGCGTTCCTCGCCTATCTGCCGACGCTCTGGGCGAACGTCGTGGCGTATGTGCAACAGCACTACCCGGCGTGGGTTGAGCTCATTCAGCGGCAGCTCGACAAGCTGTCGCTGGGCACCGTCGAATCGTCCGACCCGATCGGCCAGTTGAGCAAAACCATGGTCGAGCAAACCAAGGCTGTCCTGAGCCAGGCGGTCCCATCGCTTCGGGCCGCAGGCGGAGGCGTTCTCGGCGTCGTGGTGTTCTTCACCCACGTCGCGATCATTCCGGTCTATCTGTTTTTTTTCCTCATCGCCCGCGGCGAACCAACGAGCCAGCTCCCAAACCATCTCTCGTTCGTGAAGCCATCCGTGCGCGCCGACATCGTGTTTCTGGTGCGCGAGTTCGTCTCGATTATCGAGGCGTTTTTCCGCGGTCAATTGGTCATCGGCCTGATCATGGGCGCGCTGCTGGCGCTCGGCTTTACGATCATCGGCCTGAAGTTCGGCTTGTTCATCGGACTGATCCTCGGCGTGCTCAACATCGTTCCCTACCTCGGCACGATCGTCGGCCTGACGATCACGCTGCCGCTGGCGTTTTTTCAGACGGATGGTGGATGGAAACTCATCGGACTGGTACTGCTCGTGAAAATCATCGTTCAGACGATTGAGAGCTGGATTCTCACGCCGAAAATCATGGGCCATCAAACGGGCCTGCATCCCGTCGCAATCATCGTCGCGGTCTTCTTCTGGGGCACTGCATTTCACGGCGTGCTCGGGATGCTGCTCGCGATTCCTCTGACGGCGTTCTTCGTCATCGCCTGGCGCCTGGTGCGGCGGAAATATATTCTGCCGGCGACTGGAAGAGCAGCGTGAAGTGGCGTGGGGGAATATTCCGTGGGCATCTGCTGATTTGATTTATTCGCGATCATCCGCGTGATTCGCGTGACACTTCATTTCCATGAGCCAGGCCCGCCGTCCTCCACCCTCCGAATGCGCACAATGCGGTGCGACGATTCCACCGCAGGCGCTCGCTTGTCCACAATGCGGCGCTGACGACTGCACGGGCTGGCGGGAATCGTCGGTCTACGACGGGCTGGAATTGCCCGATGAAGCATGGAACGAGAACGGCGACGCGGCGCCACCGCATGCGCCGGAGCGGCGCGTCAACGGAGTCGCCTGGTATTGGTGGTGTGTCGCGGTCGCCGTGCTGATTATCGCCGGCCTGAGACTGCTCTCGTTGCGCTAGAAGGCGCGCTTGCCGCGCAACGCTCGTCGTCGCAGACCCGTTGTGCGGCAAGCGGCCGCCCACAGTTCAATCCCTGCCACCCGCAAGCTCATCGCCGCGCCAAAATCCCTCCCTCGCTTTGACGACGCGCGCGCCACTCTTACCATGCCAGAATGCCGTGGCAAATTGAGTTCCGTGCGGGTGTCTGGCTCCCGCAGATCAAGTGGTGGTTGGATGCCCATTTTCCAGTCGAGCGTTCGTTCGTCTCGCACGCCCATTCCGACCATACCGCGTTGCATCGCGAAATTCTCTGCTCTGCCGGCACTGCTTGTTTGATGCGTGCGCGTCTGCCGGGCGAGCGAGTCGAACATATTCTGCCGTTCGGCCAAACCGAGCAGCTCACGACGGACTGCACGATCACGCTTCACGCCGCCGGCCACATTTTCGGCTCCACCCAAGCGCTTCTGAATCACGCCGAGCACGGCACGCTGCTGTACACTGGCGATTTCAAACTGCGGCACGGGTTGTCCGCGGAACCTTGCGAAACGCCGCACGCGGAAACCTTGATCATGGAGACGACCTTTGGCCGGCCGCAGTATGTCTTTCCGCCGACGGACAAAGTGCTCAACGCCATCGCTCATTTTTGTCATGAAACACTCGGCCACGGCGAAACGCCGGTGCTTTTTGGATACAGCCTCGGTAAGAGTCAGGAGCTTCTCTCCGGACTCGCCGCCGCACAGCTGCCGGTGATGCTGCATCCGCAGACGTACAAGCTGACGAAGGTGTACGAGCAGCTCGGGATCGTGTTCCCGGCCTATCGGGAATTTTCGCTCAGTGAGCTTGCGGGCCATGTCGTGATTTGCCCGCCGCAGTCACGCGACTCGACGTTCGTGCGAAAGATTCCGAACCGTCGCACTGCAATCATCACGGGCTGGGCGATCGATCCGAATGCGATCTATCGTTATCAGTGCGACGCCGCTTTTCCGCTCTCGGACCACGCGGATTTCCCGGATTTGCTGCGCTTCGTCGACGCGGTTAAGCCACAGCGTGTTTTTACGCTTCACGGTTTTACGACCGAGTTCGCTCAGACGTTGCGCGAACGCGGCATTGAGGCCTGGGCGATCGACGAAGACAACCAGCTGGAGTTGGGAATTGCGAGTAGCGCGGGTCTCCGACCCACGTTTCAGCTGCCGGACGATCGCGGGTCGGAGGCCCCAACAACCTCGGCCGAAGGCGATGCCGTCATGAGTAGCGCAGGCTTCCAGCCTGCTCCTGAATCTGGCAGGCAGGATGCCTGCGTTACGCCAAACACCGAGCCCGAAGCTTTCGCTCATTTTGTCGCCGTCGCCGATGCCGTCAAAGCGACGCCAAGGAAGCTCGAGAAAACCGCTGCGCTTCAAATCTATCTCGCCGCATTGTCCCCTGACGACGCCGCCATCGCCGCAACGTTCCTGACTGGGCGCGCCTTTCCACAACGTGATCCACGTAACCTCAATCTCGGCTGGGCCGTGATCAAACGCGCCGTGCTTGAAATTGCGGGCGTCAGCGACGCCGACTACCGCGCCGCGTATCATCGTTTTGCTGACGCCGGTGACGCCACTGCTGCCGTTCTTCAAGGTACGGTCCGCGATCCCGCCTTACCTTCGTGCTCGCTCGCGGATATGGCTCTCTTCTTCGACGACATCGCTGCGGCCCGCGGGCCCGCTCCAAAACTCGATCTGCTCCGCAGCCGGCTCTGGAGGCTGTCCGCCGACGAGGCGCGTTATTTGGTCAAGATCCTCACGGGCGAGCTCCGGATCGGACTCAAGGAAGGGTTGCTCGAGGAAGCTGTCGCGCTCGCGTCCGGTCAAATG
>DAITQE010000384.1:2343-4526 GCA_036833235.1 Opitutus sp. | reverse complement strand
GCTCACTAGAGTGGAGTGGCGGAGTCGGACGCACCTACGCGCAGCGCGATTGCATCAATCAGCTGCACCAACCGCGTGATTTCGTGCTCCCGCCAGCAGACTGATCTGCCGATCAAGCTCGGCGCGCTGATCGGCGAGTGCGCCATGCGGTTTTAGGCAAGCAACAGCGTGGGCATTTCGTCACTGGAGCGTGCGACGAGAATCCCGCTGCCGATCGCAAAGGACTCCGCGAGGCCTGGCCACGAATTCTGTTTCACGCCTGAGCACCTTGGGACTCAGCCGCAACACACCAGTCCACGGCGCGGATTGAGCGGCTTTGCGGAATTTTGCGCCCGGATGGTGCGACGCTACGCGCCAGGTCCGACTTCCGCTCAAAACGAACAAGCGACGCCCACGTTGGTCGAAACTTCGTTCTGAAACCGCTGAATTCAATCAATATGAGAACTCAAGTTAACACCCGGCTGGAGCACGCGAGCACGGTGACCCCGGTCCAACGTAAGGTGCGTGTCGCAATAATCGGCGTCGGCAATTGTGCGTCGTCGCTGGTGCAAGGCGTGCAGTTTTATCGCAACGCCTCAGCCGAGGAAATCGTGCCCGGACTGATGCACGTGAATCTCGGCGGCTATCACGTTCGGGATATTGAGTTCACGGCGGCGTTTGATATCGATGCGAACAAGGTCGGTCGGGATCTGGCCGAGGCGATTTACGCGGAGCCGAACAACACGTTCAAATTCGCTCAGGTGGAGCCGCTCGGCATCCCCGTTCACCGTGGGATGACGCACGACGGGCTGGGTAAATATCTCAGCCAAAAAATCACCAAAGCGCCCGGCCCGACGGCGGACATCGCGAGCATTCTCCAGCAGACGCGAACGGACGTGGTCGTTTCGTACCTTCCCGTGGGATCGGAGATGGCGACGAAGTGGTATGTGGAGCAGATTCTGGAGGCGGGCTGCGGCTTCGTGAACTGCATCCCGGTCTTCATCGCGTCGCAGCCGTACTGGCAACGCCGGTTTGAAGAGCGCGGACTGCCGATCATCGGCGACGACATCAAATCGCAAGTCGGCGCGACGATCATGCATCGCGTGTTGGTGAATCTGTTCCGCGAGCGCGGCGTCCGGCTGGATCGAACCTATCAGCTGAACTTTGGCGGCAACACGGATTTTTTGAACATGCTCGAGCGCGAGCGGTTGGATTCGAAAAAGATTTCGAAGACGAATGCGGTGACGAGCCAGCTCGGCGAACCGATGCTGGCCGATAACGTTCACGTTGGACCGAGTGATTACGTGCCGTGGCTTGCCGATCAGAAATGGTGCTATATTCACATGCACGGAACGACGTTTGGAAACGTGCCGCTCAAGTGTGAAGTGAAGCTCGAGGTGTGGGATTCGCCGAATTCGGCGGGCGTGGTAATTGATGCGGTGCGATGCATCAAACTCGCGCGCGACCGGGGAATTGCTGGGGCGTTGACGGGACCGGCGAGCTATTTCATGAAGTCACCGCCGCAACAATACACGGATCATGAAGCACGCGAACGCACGGAAGCGTTCATCCGCGGCCAGGAGACGCCGGTGGTGCCCGTGGCTTCGCCGGCAGACCAATCGGCGGCGCACGTGTGAGCTGGGAAAAACAATGTGGGTTAATCGGCTATGCGCGCGGATCGAACTGTAGGTTGTGCGCTCGCTGCGCGACGAGCCCGCGAGCCGGACGTAGCGCGGCGAGCGCGCGACCTACATGGAGAAGAGGCGGAGAACAGGCACTCCGGGCTTTGTGTCACCGTGCCTCTGTGGTGAATCGTTCTGTTCGTTTCGGTTTCGCCGCCGCCGCGCTGTGATCCAGGCGTTGAGTTGCGGATCAGACGCCGCCAATTCTCGCAAAACGCGAAACACGCTGGCCATTGAGCTCGATCGATTCAACGAACATCGCCCATGGCCGGATCCAGAGCCCTTTTTCGCCATGGAGAGCTTGATAAACGACGAGCGGTTCGCGCGTCTCGCTGTGGCGCGCCAGACCGATCACGCGATAGTCGTTGCCTTTGTAATGGCGATAAAATCCAGGCGACGGTTCAGCCGGCAATGGAGGCAGATCACTCATGCGTCGAAGCGCAATCGGTCACGGAGCGATCGCAAGCTTGATGTTTCGTCGGGCGAGGCGACGACGTCAAAGTTCTTGGCGTTTCGGAAAGT
>DAITQE010000384.1:0-2333 GCA_036833235.1 Opitutus sp. | reverse complement strand
GCCCACGACGCATCGGACTGCGTTATCCAAACGAAGCTCCGGCGCGGCCACGCATTGACGCCTCAGCAAATCCGCGTCACCAAGCGCGGATGTCGGTTTCGTTGCCCCCATGCCCATATCTGCCGAAGCCACGCGATGGCCTCGACTGGCGCCTGCTGCATGGACTTCGCGACGGGCATCGCGGTGCGGAATTCTATCTCGCATGTCTCGAGTACGGCCATGCGCTCTGGCTGCGCGGTTTCGCTGCGCGGGCGATTCTCTGCCTCGACCGCGCGTTTGGCGCCGATTTGCGCGGCGACGAGCCCGTGTTGCGCGACTGGCCGCCGCCTTATGCGGCCATGGCTTGGTTGATCGCGCACACGCCAGCCGGGGTGTTCATCGGGAACCCGCGGGTACATTTTCAACATTATGCCGGTCGCATGAACGAGCCGCGACGTGAACAACGCCGCTGGCGCGCCTGGGCGTGCTGGGCGATTGCCCGCGAGGTTCGGCCGGAACTTCCGGGCGACCCGCGCCACGAAATTGCCGAGCCGACGCTCGATGAGATCGGAGCAAAGTTGCACACGCGTGGCTTCCCCGGAGAAGCGATGGCGTGGCGGACAGTAGTTACCACGAGCAAGCCGAGGTAGGTGGCGCGCTTGCCGCGCGACGCTCGATCGCCTGCGGCGAGTTGCGCGGCGAGCGCGCAACCTACAACCGACCCGGTTTTCCACTGTCAGATGCTCGCTAATGACTTCTCCTCTGTGCTCGCCGTGCCTCTGCTTTTCAACTGCGGTTTTTCAGATGATCGGCGTTACAGAGAAAGCTGTGCATCGGATTCGGCGATGTTTAATCGTCAGGGCTGATGTACACTCGCACGTTTTCCACGCTCGGCTGCGCCGAGTTTTCCTTGGAAGAGATGATCGCGCTTGGCCAACGCCACGCCATTTCCGCGTTCGAACTGAGGGCGCTGGGCGGAACGATTGACTTGCCGGCCTATTTCTCGGCGACGTTCGGCTCGCCCGAGGTTCTGGCGAAGAAGGTGTCATCTGCAGGCGCGCGCATTGCCGCTCTCGATACATCTTTCCGGGTGTTTGACGGCAGCGAAGCGGATCGCCGTTCGCTGCTGGAATTTTTGCCATGGGCGGAAGCATTGGGCGTAGGCTGGCTGCGTGCGTTCGATGGTGGTAAAGAGATAACTCCTGCAACGCTGGCCCAGGCCGCGGACACGTTGACCTGGTGGCAGTCCGTGCGGCATGAGCGTGCGATCAAGGCGGATCTGATGATAGAGACGCATGATTTATTATTGGATTCCGATAAAATTCTGCGGTTCATCGCGGCGATGCCGGCGGGGAGCGTCCACGTGCTGTGGGATGCTCATCATACGTGGAAACGCGGTGGAGAAGATCTGTTGAAAACGTGGGCCGCCATTGGGACGCACGTGGTCCACATTCATGTGAAAGACAGTGTGAGCGTACCGAGCGAAAAGCATCCGTTCACCTACGTGTTACCCGGGACCGGCGAGTTTCCGATGAGCGGCTTGCGCAATGTCCTTACTACGAATTTTTCCGGCGCGGTGAGCCTGGAATGGGAGAAGCTCTGGCATCCGTATTTGCCGCCGGTGGACGAAGCTCTGACCTCCGCTGCTGAACGCCGGTGGTGGTGAGCGTTTTTCGGGAGACAGGGTGAAAACAGAACTGTTCGCTCTCGCGCGTCTGTGTAGGTGGCGCGCTCGCCGCGCAACGTTTGTTCGCCTGCGGTGAGTAGCGCGGCAAGCGCGCAACCTACAACGATTCGCCATGCCGCGAAATTCGGAACGAAACCGGTAGGGCGGGGCGTCCTGCCGAGACGTGGGTCCTTCACCTGGGAGTGGCTCGCCGAAGACGGTTCGTCCTACATCTAGCTCACGTCTTGCGTGCGGGTCGGTTGAGCGCGCAGGAGTTCGCGGACTTTGCGCAGGTCGGGTTTTCCTCGAGGCGTGAGCGGAAATTCCGGCAGGACAATCCATTTCCGTGGAATTTTCCACGAGGCGAGACGTTCGCGCAGCAGATCGCGGAGAACGTTGGAAGAAACGTCACCGGCGACGACCGCGGCGAGCGCGTCTGCACGTTCCGGATGCGGCGCGACCGCCGCATCACGTACGCCCGGAAGCTGTCGCAGCGCGTGCTCGACTTCAGCGAGGTTGAGGCGGCGTCCGGCGATTTTTAGAAATCGTCCTGCACGACCGAGCAACTGCAGTTCTCCGCTCGTATCAAGCCGGCCGATATCCGGCATGCGATGGGATCCTTTCCGACGATTGCGAACCGTGAACACCGCGTCGCTCGAGACGACGAAGCGGCCACCGCGGCCAAATC
>DAITQE010000383.1:4220-4526 GCA_036833235.1 Opitutus sp. | reverse complement strand
TCCCTGCGCTCCCGCGCAGGGCTACGCAGACGTCAGCTGCCCGACTTGTTTTTCCTGTCACCATGGCAAAAAAAAATCGTTGTGCCAGCAGAGCCGGCACAACGATTCAAAACGCTCCGAAATTTCGAATGGGCTGAAAACGAATGGAGCGCAGTGGTTCAAACCAAAGAAACGGCAGGGCCGGCTGAGCGACGGCGCATATTTCGGAGCCCAGCAAGGCCCAGTAAGAGTGTCGCTCCAGCGACCGCGTAGGTTGAAGGCTCAGGAACCGGCGTGAAATTCACAGACAATTCGCCCACATACCCC
>DAITQE010000383.1:0-4210 GCA_036833235.1 Opitutus sp. | reverse complement strand
ATACCCCGAGTCCTTTTCGTCGAGCGTGAATCCATTTGGCGCGCTGAATGTGAACTGCACCTTCTGATCGTCGATCGTCAGCGGCGCGATGGGAGATGAGCCAAGCCAATAAACGTCGTCCACATTGCCCGAGCCATTCGGTGTATTCACGAGCGTAAAGGAGATCGGTGTCAGCAGGCTCGAAACCATCTCCGGGCTCGTAAGCTCGACCCAAAGATCGAAGTGAGCGGACTTGGCCGTGGAGTTTAGAAAATTCCTGCCGTTGGTGATTTTGAAAATGTCGGTGGCGACAAGACCGGGGCCGATGTCGGTGAAGGTCTGTTCGGCAAACTCGATCATCGTTTGCTTGCCGCCCGCTTGATCAGGAACGCCTGATTTGAAATAGGCAGAACTTCCGTCGGGTGCGTTGTAGATTGAATCATAAGTCCCAGGCGTGTCGGTAAACATCCCGGTGACTCTGCCGCTAAGGAGGAGCTGAGCATGTGCCACCGAGCCCAACAGGGTTAGGGCAAACGCAGCCCGATAGAGATTGGATGTGAGACGAGGATACATGGTGAGAAGCGTTGAGGTTTGCTGTTGGCGGGAGATATCCCGGAACGAGCGGAAAGATAAACCATCCTGTTTTGAAAACAATAGGCACTGCGCTGGATTCGTGCTGAACGGATCATGGGGAGATCACGCTAGGTAACAGGGAAAAACTTCCCGCTCCGGCGTTAAAGATTTACCTCGTCCAAATTCACGAGGCTTCAGAGCTGATGGTATTTCCTCGTCGTTCGCGACCAATCAATCCGCTACCACGTGATAGACCATACCGAGGGGATCTTTGAAATAGATCCCGTTCGCGCGCTCCTCAATGATTTCACAACCATTTTGGCTCAGGTGGCCTTTCGCTGCCTCGAGACTGATGACAGTAAATGACGGGATCGGCGTCCGGACCTTGGCGGATTTGTGCACGCTTAACGAGAGCTTGCCCGTGTCGTAGTCGAGCTGGGTGGGACTCTTCGACGCCAGGCGAAAGTGCATTACGCCGCTGTAAAATGTTTCGGCCTTTTTAAGATCGAGTACATGAATTGCCACGCAGTTGTTCGAGCGAAATTTCATTTTTCAAGTCGCGAGAGACGGTGGAAGCGGAGAGTACCGACATCCGGGATGTTCCGGCGCAACCCCACGCACAGTCACCGTCTGCAACCGGAAGTTCCCCGGTGCTCCGGACCGAAAAATTCAAGTGCTTTTCCTCTGTCGGTCCCTGATAGCCGGACAAACTGAACGCGGCTTTATCACGGGTTTTTCGATCAAATTCGCGCGATTGTGCGCCAAAGAACGAACAGCATGTGGCCCGTCCGGTGTCTCACGGAACACCCTATAATTATTGCGCCGGCTGGTAGCGCACGTATGCGACTTTAAGGCTGTCGGGCGACCACGACGGAACGTTAATCGTTCCCTGACCGCCGAAAAGTTTCGCGAGCACGATGACCTCGCCGCCTCCGACTGGCACAAGGCGAAGCATCACATCCTTATCTGGAGGATGGCCTTTGACGTCCGGCGCATAGCTCAGAAATACGATTGATTTGCCGTCGGGAGAGGGATGAGGAAACCAATTGTTGAACTCGTCGGACGTGACTTGCTCCATGGCTGAGCCATCGGAACGCATGCGCCAGATCTGCATTTTCCCGGTTCGATCCGAATTGAAATAGATCCATGCGCCATCGGCCGAATAATCCGGACCATCATCGAGACCATCAGTCGTCGACAGGCGTTTCTCCATGCCTCCTCGCGCTGGAATTGTGAAGATCCCAAATTTGCCGTCACGTTTTGCGCAATAGGCGAGAGTCGTGCCATCCGGTGACCAACCGTGCCAGTAGGACGGACCGTTTGAGGTGATTTCACGCGGCGTGCCTCCCGTGGCTGGAAGCGTATAGATGCGCGACTGGCCGTCTTTCGATTGGTCGCTGATCACAAGCTGCGTGCCATCGGGTGAGAGACCGTGATCGTTGTTACATTTCACTGCGAAGCCGGAGTCGATCAACTCGGGCGAGGCATTGCCGGCCAGCGCGAGTCGGTAGATCCGCCCGCCGCCGTTGAAATACAGCGCGGCACCATCGCGCGTCCAGTTGGGCGCCTCGATCACATCATTTGTGTGATACACGCTGCGGCGATCTTGCGAGGCGATGGTAATCGTTTCGAGGGAGCTTCTCACGGCAGTGACTTGTTTCGAAGGTTTGCTAAAAATTACATTGGAGAAGGTGGCGGTCTCGAACGCATCGGCATTGTGGGCACAGACGCCGAGGCCGACGTAGAACTCACCGGTAAACGGAAGGCGCACGGAACAGCCGGAGGGCGCGGGTTCGCCGCCGGACCTGGCGAGCGACATGTAAATCGTGTCGCCAATCTTCTCCAAGCGAAGACGGTGCGGACCCACGACGCTTGTTTGTACCTCACGAGTGAGCCCTCCTTTCTCGTTGCGAAATTGCAGCGAGGTCAGTCCGTCGCCGTGTCGCGCGACATCCGCGTAGCGAGAATCGGCGTCGAGCGTTTCTCGAATGATGAGGCACGCTTTGCGGTGTGGCTCGTCGCTTGTGCCAACGAAATCGATATCAGCCGCAAGAGCGAAGTCGCCGGACATTTTTTTCCAGACGTAGTGAAACGCGTCTTGTTTGAACCACATGTTCACACCACTTCCGCCGACGGTGTAGACGCCGTTCGTCCGATCGTAAGCGACCGTTCCGGGGTGTTTAATTTCCCCGATGTCAGAGTGGCCGGAAAACAGACTGAGGTCTGCAGGCGTGGCGGATACGACGTTCGCGAGCGCCAGGGCCGCGAAAACGGCGCTGAGAATCCGAGTGAAACGGACGCGAAAACCAGGCGCGTGGTGCGCGCGAATGTTTGGGATGAAGGTGCACATGGTTGGGGTCGGGCGGGCGGGGGGACTTGGCGCGCCAGGGCGAATGACGAAGCGGCAGCGGCGAAGATGCGATTTAGCCGTAAGAATGCAGTTTCGAGCTGAGAATCTAGAACGGAGAGAACTGAGAACGCGCGGGGGCGGAACTTCCGTCGCGCTCGCGGGACCATCGGCGTTTCTGCCATGTCCTCTGAAGATCTTCCCGTTCTCTATATCAAACCGGGCTGCCCCTGGTGCAACGAAGTCATCGACTTCCTCGGGTCAAACGGCATCGGCTATCGAGAGAAAAACGTCGTGACTGACTCAGCAGCCATGAGAGAGATGCAGGAAATTTCCGGCCAGACGAAAACCCCGACGCTCGACTGGCATGGAAAGATTCTCGCGGATTTTGGCGTGGATGAACTCGTGCCATTCCTCCGGCGGCAGAACGTGAAGCTCGAGGATAGTTAAGCGAGAGCTGCGAATGTAAGAATCGCGTCGAGAGCCCGAGACCGCGCGCCAGCACTCGGAAACGTCTCGATTCACCTTCTGACTTGGTCGGACTCGACTCTTTGGGAAAAGGAAACAGCGGCAGATAAAATCGATCACGAACCATGCACGTGGCTGGCCGGAAAGCCGGTCGGCCGATCGAAAGACGACCGGTGTCGGTCCGTCTACTTCCGGAAAATTTTTGCGATGATGAAAATGACTATCGCACCCAGCAGGCCGCCGCCGAATAAGAGATAAAGAAGCGACCAGCCAATTGCGGCGACAGGCGGTAGAAGTAATGAGAGATGAATCATGACGCTATTGGGGTTGATTTTCTCCGCGGTGAAGCTGGCTCAAGCATGGTAGCGCCAAACGAAACGGAGTTCCGCGGCGGGCGGGTGGATCGGGCAACGCCTAGCGTTTGCCCTTTTTCGCGCGAGTGCGCCAGGGCGGCATCCCCCATCAATGGCTCTGATTGGCTCGATGGAAGTCCACCAATGCGCTTACCACCACGGATCGCCGGGCCAGCGAGAATAGCCGTTGCGGCAATAGCGGCCGACGTAATCACCCTTCGTGTGCATTTCCGCATAACCGACTGCGATCGCGAAACGATTCTCCGGATCTTCGTAGCTTAGCGTCATCGCGCCGCCGCGTTCACTATAGCCGCCGCTGCCCACGCCATAGACCAGCGTGACAGAACCATGAATTTCCGGTTCACGCCGCAGTGAGCGCGCCGTGTAAATCGTCGAGCCGGGACGCGAACCGATGCTGTAGCTGCCGCCATCTGCAGCGGGCGGAGCGATGAATTTTTCGATGCGTTCGTCGAGTTGAGCCAATTGTGAC
>DAITQE010000382.1:0-4534 GCA_036833235.1 Opitutus sp. | reverse complement strand
TCCGGGGAGCACACGCGTCTCGCGTGTCGGCTCAGGCGTCCCGCCCGAGCCCTTCGAACCGTTCCCGGCGAGACGCCGGGGAACAGCACGCGAGACACGTGCGCTCCCCGGACCCCGGCAACCAAGCCGAAGGTGGTGCGACGTGCACGTTCGCCGTGAGGCCGTTATTTACGAATACCCACCGCCAACGCCCCCGTCGACCGGGAAGGAAGACCTTCACGATCAAGCTCCGCCAGCGCAGCATCGAGTGCTTGGATCGTGATCGGCTTGATAAGATGCGCCGCGAAGCCCGCCTTTCGGCTGCGGGCGACGTCCTGCTCCATGCCGTATCCAGTCAAAGCAATACCAGCAACGTCGTACGCGGCTCGCAGGTCAGCCATCAACTCGTAACCGGTCGCATCCGGCAACCCGATGTCAGAAATGACCCAATCGATTTCGTTGGCGGCCGCAGCGGTGCGCGCTTCCTCCGCAGTGCCGGCGGAAACGGTTTCGAATCCCCTTCGATGGAGCAGGTGTGCGAGTGCGGCACGAGTTGGCCCGTGATCCTCCACGAGAAGAATGCGTCGGTGGCTCTCCTTTCCGCCGGCCTTTTCCGCCGGAAGGTTCGCCGGTATTTCCGGCGAGCCATCGGCCGGTCGTTGCGCGGCGTCAGCTACCACCGTGGGCAGCTCAACGGTGAACGTCGCGCCGCAATCGACGCCTCCACTCGTGGCGGTAATTGAACCACCATGACGTTCGACCAGCGTTCGCGAAATCGCGAGTCCCAGCCCGAGTCCGCCAAACCGGTGGGCGGCACTCTGCGCGTGGTTCCCTTGTGCAAAAGCTTCGAATACGCGGCCAAGTTCGGCTTTGGTCATTCCGATTCCGGTGTCCGTGATGTTCACCACCGCGCGACTCTGCTGCGGGTTCGTTTTTGATTCCACCACAATGCGACCGCCTTCCGGCGTAAACTTCACCGCATTCTTCAGCAGGTTCAAAAACACCTGCTGAAGGCGAACCGCATCGCCTTGCACGATCGCCGAATCGTGAGCCAGTTCAGTCACGAGCGTGAGATGCTTCGTCTTCAGTTCCGGCTCGGTCGCCGAGATCGCCGCGTCGATCACGGGATTAAGCGCCAGCGGATTCAGATCGAGAGAAAGCTTACCTCGAGAAATTCGCGTGAGATCAAGCAAGTCGTCGATGAGCCGGGCTTCGAGTTGAACATTGTCCCGAATGAGACCGAACGCCGCTCGAACGCTATCGGGCAGGCTGCCGTCCTCAGCCGCATTGCTGGCCACCAGGAGCACGGGATTGAGCGGCGTGCGCAATTCATGAGACAGCGCCGCCAGGAAATCGTCTTTGGCCTGCGATGCGGCGAGCGCAGCTTGATGCGCCCTGGACGTTTCGAGTTCGGCGCGTTTCCGCTCGGTGATATCGCGCGCGATTTTGGATGCCCCAATGACCCGGCCATTGTGATCGTGCACGGGGGATATCGTCAGGGAAACGTCGATCAGCCGACCATCCTTGTGCCGCCTTACTGTCTCGTAATGTTCAACCCGCTCGCCCCGCCGTATCCGTTCCAGGATCACCGGTTCTTCGCTATGACGATCCGTGGGGATGAGAATCAAGATGGACTGGCCGATGACTTCGCTAGCGGTGTATCCGAAGAGTCGTTCGGCGCCGCTGTTCCAACTCTCGATCACCCCGTCGAGGTTCTTGCTGACGATGGCATCGTCGGAAGATTCTACGATGGCCGCGAGTTGCGACTGAACGCCCTTTCCGCTCTGGTATTCCGTGATGTCGATGAGCACATCCATGCCGCCCGTCACCTCGCCGGTTTCGCTGATGAAGGGATGCGGATTGGCCAGCACGTACCGAAGCTCGCCATCCGGGCGTTCCACGATTGCCTCGACGGACGTTGCTGGTTCACCCGTCCTGAGCGCGACGGCCATCGGGCACTGATCCAAAGGCAAGTCTGTGCCATCAGGCCGGCGCATTTTTTCCGATCCACACCATCGATCGTGACCAAGCACCGGCGTCCGTCCCCAAAGCGCAACCGCCGCTGCATTAAAGCTTCGGATACGTCCCTCCGCATCCGTGAAGTAAGCTGGCAGGTTCAACGCATCGTTCAGCTCCCAGTACAACCGCTCCACGGCCTCAGCGGCCGAGCGGGTGACGTCGTTCGTCGGTGCGCTCTTGGATGGATCAAAGCTCACGGTGCGAGTTATCCAGGCGGGCGTCGTCGGGTTCGAAGGCTTTGTGAAAACGCTGGTTGCACACCGTCAGAACGCTGATGATTCGGGGAGGGGTCACTTACCCGTTTTGGCATTCGTCGCATGTGAGGTGGACGGCTTAGACCGATCGGTGCTCATGTGTTCCACGCCCCTCGCAAGTAAGACATGGCTTACTGTGATACCTCGCGCCGAAGTGCCGGTCCTTGCAAATCGCTTGCCGGACGTTACCGATGAGCCATGCGTGTGGCTGGCGCGACTCGTGGCTCTGCACGAGGCGTGACAGACATGCGCATTGGCAACACGGTCGGAGTCTGCGTCGACTGATGGACTCTTTCCTGCCACAGAGTTCGAAAACGGGAGAGCTAACCAGCGGCCAGAGCGTACGATCACTTCGTGGCCGCGCCGACAAGGCACTCACCCGGCACCTCGAACCCACCAGGCGATTCGAAACTACGCAATGAGCCTTCTACTTCGTTCCATACGGACTCACGTTCTTGAGGCGATAGGTGAGCCATCATGGCATTGAATGCACCGAAGGCTTCTCGGGCGAGCCGCACGTACTCGCCGGCACTGGCCATTCTCAGGGGCACCGGCACAGCGCGAACCTCAGGGTTGGCAAATCCGGCTTGACGGAAGACACCTTCGAGCACCCCGGGACCGCCAAGGCTGAACGGTCCGGGTTGCCCCGGAACGGGAGGCGGGAGTTGCGCGCGCCGGCGGATGATGGAAACTGGCATAGCACCCCAACTGTTTCGATCGGGCGTGGAAAAGACAACGACGGCGACCCGACCGCCCGCTTTCAGAGCACGGCGCCACTCGCGTAGCGCTGTCACGGGGTGCGGCATATACATCAGACCAAGCCGACACAGCACCGCATCAAAGGAAGCGTCAGGGAGAGCCAACTTCTCGCCGTCCATGGCGCGGGTCTCAACCTGTTTGAGTCCCCGTTCACGGGCGACCTGGAGTGCAAGCTCAACGATCCCTTCCGAGATGTCGGTCGCCAGCACGTAACCGCTAGAGCCAACTCGTTCGGCGGCACTGACCGCCGGTTCACCTGCGCCGGCGGCGATGTCGAGGATGCGCTGACCTGGCTGAATCAGGGCCAGGTTGAGCATCTGGCGGGTAACTTCGCCATACCAACGATCCAGAGTGGGATTCCAGCGCCGCCATGCTGCGCCGTTCGTGTTCCATTGCTCTCGCTGCGCGTTCTTATACTTAGCTGCGTCGAATGGGGGTTGCTGTTCGGCCACGCAATTGCTCCTCGAGGTTAGATGTTGATGTTGATATTGCTTCGCGGTGCGGGACGCAGAATGCTAAGGTGAGCCATGAGCGTGGCTGGCGCGATCTGTGGCTCTGCACAGATCGTGACAGACATGCTCGTTGGCTCTGACGACTGGTTCGGCTCTTCTTTTGGACGCGATCAGGACAGTGGAAGCTCGAAATGCCCTGCAACGACTCCCCGCACCGTGAGGTCCTCATCGAGGACTTCCCAACGTAACGCTGCTCCGCCAAGCTCGACTGAAACATTCTTCAGTTCGTCATCGGACGCATCTCGTAGCCGCCGAAAACGCGCAGCGGGGAATCCGAAGATGCGACCATCATGGAGCTCAATGAAAACCTTCCGTCCTTCAACCCAAGCACGTAACGCCAAAACCTCTTTTGCCAGCTCAACGGTCGCGACGGAATTCATGGTAGGCAGAAAGTAAGACTGTCCTGTGCTCGAAGACAAGTCGCTCGATCATTCGTATCTCGTGCGGCTTGATCCCGTTCACTGCCGCTAAAGTAATAGGCTCGAGCCAAAACTTGCATTCTCCGTCCGCAGCACGGACATGGATATGTGGCGGCTCATTGCCTTCGTCGGAGTAGAAATGGAATCGGAACGAACCTACGCGCAGTACCGTTGGCATCTGGTGGAGCTTCGCAGCTGACAAAAAGGCGCACAAGCACGCAATCTTTGCCGAACGTTACAGGTGAGAAACGCCGCCAGCTGTCACGACTCCTGCGCAGCAGGAGTCGTGACAGCTGGCGGCGTTGGCTCTGACGACTGGTAGGGCTCATTTTTCATTTTTACGCCTACCTGCTGTAAAAATCCGCGCGAAGAAATGGCAGCCGGTCTTCAAGCCAGACGACGAATTTATGCTTCTTGCCGTCTTTCATTTCGAACCACGGCAACCTACCAAGCCGGACCAAAACACAAACAACAGCGGTCACGATGCCGCCCACCAAAGCTGCGCGCCCCGGCTTCCCCCCGATCAGGTCTGAGTCAAACCAGTCAATAACCGAACCGACCGCAAACGACAGCGCCAACGTAACAGGTAGGG
>DAITQE010000381.1:0-4538 GCA_036833235.1 Opitutus sp. | reverse complement strand
CGCGTGTGCTCCCCGGACCCCCGGCCTCGATTTCTGCAATGCTCCGGGGCTTGCCTCGGAGCGGTTGTTTGGCGGGTTTCGAGTCTGCCCTTTCGGACAGGAATTGATTCACGCCCGGCTGGCGTTGATGTCACTCGTCGGTAAACGTGAAACCATGAAAGGCGGGGAAACATCGGCGCACACGAAACTCAAGCGGCTCGCGCTGGCTTGGGCGCAGGCGAACGATTTTGCGATGGTCGCGCCGGAAGTGCGGATGCCGCGGAGCGGTTATCGCGTGGACGTCGCTGCCGCGGCGCGTGGGCCGACGGGGCGGACGGCGGTGTTTGAATGCAAGCAGGCGCGCGCGGATTTGTTGAAAGACGCACACGCGGAAGCGGCGACGCGGCTGCGGTTGACGCAATTGATGGAACGAAGGGCGAAACTGGAAGAGCTGCTTTCGACGCATCGACCGGACCTTCGGCGCGGCGAAATGCTATTTCCGGAATTCGATGCGTGGGATTTTTCCGGACTGGAGCATCATACCTATCGAAGCGTGCTCGCGCAGATCGCCACGGTGCAGTCTCGAGTGATTCGCGGGACAAAATTCTCGCGGATGTTTCGTTATCGCTGTGCGGATCTGCTGTATCTTGTGGTGGAGGATGGGATTTTCGCGGAGCTGGAAATTCCGGCGGGCTGGGGAGTTTTGCGCCGAAGCGGCGACCATTTGGATTTAGTGCGTCCGCCGGTCGCGCTTGAAGCGTCCGCGGAGCAAAGACTGGCGTTGCTCGAATCGATCGCGATCGCGGGAACGCGAGCGGTGAACCGCATGGCGGGAATCACGCTGGCGATGGAAACGGGAACGTTTGGCTTTAAGTGGGTCGCGTCGACAAGCGCGGTTGATCGTGACGAGGCGGTGTCTTGAACCGGAACGGTGCAGTTGAACCGCGAATGATACGGATGAACACGAATGAAAATCCTCCGCGTCAAACAGCAGGTAGGGGCGGCTGTCCCAAGCCGCCCTGAGTTTGATTCCGATGTCTCAGCAGGTGTCATCGAGCGCCCATCTCAGGTCGCATGGGGACACGCGCCCCTACCACAACGCCGCTCCGAGTGGTGAAACCCCGGCACGAAACCCAGTTGCGGCGACCGTTGGACTTCTGCGAAAACACGCGAAACGTGAACGCATGCCAGAGATCACTCCTCCGAATATCGCCGATGCCGGCCTGACGGCGAACACCTTGTTTGTGCGCAGTCGGAATGCACTGCTCGCGCGCGCGGAGTTCGGTGATCTGTTCGTGGATTATTATCTTCATCTCAGTCAACATCAGATGCGGCCGGGAGCGGAAGCGGATATGATTTTCAAGCGGGCGCTCGCCGCGTTTGTTTTGCATTGCGCGTCGCGCCCGCGGAACGAACTTACGGCCTGGACGATCAATTTTCAAAAGCCGCTTTTGAACGTATTTCTCACCGGCGACAACGAGACCGGCGCAGTTGCGGGGCGGGTGTTTGAGGAAGGCGTGAAGGAGTTGCCGGAGAATTTATTCTACGCCGACGTGGTGCGCACGGGGAAGCCGGTGCGGCGCAGCACGGTGACGTTCGGAGGGGCGGATCCGATTGCGGCGGCGGAAAAGTTTTACGTCCAAAGCGAACAGCGGCTGGCGCGGTATTTCCAGTTGGGCGAGGAGGAGTTCGCCATGGTGACGGAGCATCCCGATTGCGATCTGGGCTGGCTGCGCGCGCTGACGACCGAGCATATGCGGGAGCTCGATCGTACAGAAACGCTCGTGCCGATCGAGCAACGCGTGTATCGCTGGCATTGCGGGTGCAATCAGGAACGCATGCTCGAAGTGCTCGCGCCGACGATGAAACACGATCCGGAGGGATTGTTCGGGGACGAGGAGAAGATCGAGATCCGCTGCCCGCGGTGCGGAGCGCGGTATGCGATCACGCGCGAGGCGCTGGAGGCGTTTGTAGCGAAGAAGTGATTGGGTGGGTTTTTGAAACGAAAAGAGCGTGGTACGGCAGTGCCGCAAGCAAACTCTGATCGTCGGAATTATGGCCGCAAAAAGGCGCAAAAATTTATTCAGGCTCCGGCTCTACTCGCCCGCGCGCCTAGAGGCGCGATGGAGACTTCCAGCGTAACGCTTGCTCGATCCCTTGTCTGACTATCCAAGTACAGACACCAGCATGTTTGTCGTAATGCCATATCGTTCTCGTTCTTCGTTCTCTTTCTCTCAATTCCGGCGAGAACGAGAACGAATCATTCCGGCTGCGCAGCCTCTTTTTCCGAGCGCACTCGGAAAAAGGCCGTGTCACTTCGGTTGCGGCGGAGCCGTGCCAGGCTTTTTTGCGGTCATCCCGCCTTGGAACGGTTTTGAGGTGGCGTCGAATTTGAGCCGATGGTGTTTTGGTTCAGCGGTTGGACTCCGCAGTCACATCTCTTGTCTGCACGTACGCTCACTTTGGACATAATTCTTCGCAATATCTGGGACGGAATGGTCGCGGCTTCACCGCTCGATCAGCTCAATCTCGTTCTCGGCATAGTTGGCGTATGGCTGATGGTTCGGCGGACGCTGTGGGCGTTTCCCGTCGGGCTCGTGGCGGTAACGGTGCAAGGTGTATTGTTTCAACGAGCACGGTTTCCGGCTGATGCGCTGCTGCAGGTTTTCTTTTTCGTCTCGCTCGCGTGGGGTTGGCGACATTGGGTGCGCGATCGTGGCGACGCGCCGGAACTCCCGGTGACCGTGATGACCTGGGGTCTGCGGATCCTCGTGATCGCGTTGGCGGGAATCGCGACTGCGGCGTGGGCACTGACGATTGGGCCGTGGACGGGTGCGGCGATGCCGTGGCGCGACGCGTTTATCGCGGCGTTCAGCGTGGCCGCGCAGATTCTTCAGGCGCGGAAGAATCTCGAGAACTGGCCGCTCTGGGCGGCGGTGAACACGGTTGCGATCATTTCGTATTGGCATGCGGACCTCGCTTACACGGCGTTTTTGTACGGGATTTACCTCGTGCTGGCTTTTGCGGGCTGGAGCGAATGGCGGCGGGCGATGATGACGACGAATGGGGCGGTTGAGCGAATGGGCGAGCGCAAGACGCCGGGGGACAGGCGTCCCCACCTCGAGCCTGGCCAATAAATGAGTGACGAGGTTAAACGCATCGCGGTGTTTGGGACGGAGTCGACGGGTAAGACGCGGCTGGCGGAGAAGCTCGCGCAAACATTCGGCGCGCTGTGGGTGCCGGAGTATGCGCGTGAGTTTTGGGACACGTATGGGGTAATCGGGCTCGAGGACATGGTGCCGATCGCGCGCGAGCAGTGGCGGCGCGAAGACGAGGCGGTTCGGCTTTGTCAGGAGGACGGAAACCGAACGGCGCCGAAACTTGTGATATGCGATACGGAGGCGCTGACGACGATGTTGTGGAGCGATCTGCTTTACGGCACATGTCCGGAGGAAGTGCGACGCGGAGCGGAGCAGCGGGCGAAGAACTATGCGCTTTATCTGTTGCTCGACGTGGATGTGCCGTTTGCGCCGGATCCGCAGCGCTGTTTTCCCGATTCGGCGGATCGCGAGAAATTCGCGCGAATCTGGCGCGGTGCGCTGGAGCGACGAGGGCTGCCTTTTGTGGTGATTCGTGGCGATTGGGCGGAGCGGGAGCGCGCGGCGATCGCGGCGGTGGAGAGCGTGCTTGCGCGGGGGAAGTGAGCGTCTAGCTTGCTGCAACATGAATGCCGCCGAGATCATCGAGATGATCAAGAAACTGCCGCCGGAGGAGAAGGCGGAGGTGATGGCGTTTTTGAAGGAAGCAGAGTCGAGCGTGGCGGAAAAAGATTTCCGCGCGGAGGAAGCAGCGACGGAGCGGAAGGTGCGGTATCTACCGCAAGCGGAGGCGCAGCGCCGCGCGGAAAAGATCTTTAAAGAGAATCGCGAGTTGTTTCACCGTCTCGCGCAATGAGCGAAGACGATGTGCCGCAGTTCCTCGACTTGGAAACTGTCCTTTGGCTGCATCGACGGTCACTCGCCGAGCACGGCGGTCTGGATGGTGTACGCGACGCAGGAGCGATTGAAGCGGCTTTGGGAGCAGCTCAGAACACGTATTATTACGGGGGCGGTGATAAGTTCGATATCGCGGCAGCTTACGCGTATCACTTGGCAGAAGCGCAGGCTTTTCTTGACGGAAACAAACGAACGGCTGCGGCCTGCGCGCTTACTTTTATTGGCGAACCGTCTCCGAATCAGCTCGAACTATACGATGCGATGATCGCGATTGCCAAACGGGAGCTGACCAAGGCGGGGTTGGCGGCGCTTCTGCGGCGACAGTTTCCGCGAGAGTAGTTTGAGAATGAGAGCGGGAAAGTTGCGCGACGAGCACGCAACCTACAGGGCACGACGGAGAATTTCTGTCAGCTCGGCGGGCGTAAGGGCGATTGGGTTGGCTTTCATGCTGCTGGCCTTGGCGGCGGCTTCGACGATCACCGGAATTTCCGCCGGCGTGATGCCGTAGGTTCCAAGGGAAGGAATGCTCAGGGCCGAGACGAGATTTCGGACCCAAGTTACGCC
>DAITQE010000380.1:0-4553 GCA_036833235.1 Opitutus sp. | reverse complement strand
GGGGTACGACGCCATCGCGAGCACCGAGCCGTCACGCGGGTCGAGTGCGACGATCGCTGCGCCCACGGTTGGAGCCACGGACGCGGCCGGCATGTTGAGCTGCGATCCGAATCAGCGTTTTCAAGAGATGGTGGGATTCGGTGGTGCGCTGACCGAATCCTCCGCCTGGGTGCTCGCCCAGCTTCCGGCGGCGCAGCGAATGGAGATTCTTCGACGTTACTACGATCCGAAGGTGGGAATCGGATACACCTTGGCGCGGACGCATATCAACAGCTGCGATTTTTCGCTTCATATGTGGGCGCTCGATGAAACGCCTGGTGATTACGATCTGCTCGACTTTTCGCTTGCGCCGATGCGCCGCTGGCTGCTTCCGCTGTTGCACGATGTAAACGACCTCGTCGGTCCGGGCCGCTTTCGCCTGCTGGCCTCGCCTTGGAGTCCGCCGGCCTGGATGAAAACGAACAACCGCATGGACGACGGCGGCTCGTTGCGCACGGAGTATAGGCCAGCGTGGGCGAATTATTTTGTGCGTTTCGTGAAGGCCATGCGGGATGAGGAAAAGATCAACGTGTGGGCGTTGACGGTTCAAAATGAACCCGAGGCTCATCAAACGTGGGAATCATGTCTCTACACTCCGGAAGAGGAACGGGATTTCGTGCGCGATCATCTTGGGCCTGCGCTCGAGCGCGCTGGAATGAGCGGAGTTCATTTGCTCGGCTGGGATCATAATCGCGATCGCATTGAGGCGCGCGCGGCGGCAATGCTGGGCGATCCAGCGGCGGCGAAATATCTCTGGGGGCTCGGCGTACACTGGTACGTCAGCGAGGATTTCGCCGCGTCGTCGCGCGTGCATGCGACCTTTCCTGAAAAGCAGATTCTGTTTACGGAAGGGTGCGTGGAGAAAGGCGCGCGGCCGGGCGCGTGGGAACCAGGGGAACGTTATGCTCACAATATGATCGGCGACTTCCGCAACTGGGTCTGTGGCTGGATCGACTGGAATATCGTGCTCGATCTGAGGGGAGGGCCAAACCATGTCGGTAACTTCTGCGACGCCCCGGTATTGGTGGATACAGCGACGGGCGCGACGCATTATCAAAGCTCGTTTTACTACGTCGCGCATTTCAGCCGCTATATCGATGCCGGCGCTCGTCGTATTGCACTTAATGGAGGGCCAGCCGTGTTAGAGTCTGTGGCGTTCGCAAACCCTGACGGGAGTCTCGCGATTGTGGTGATGAATTCGTCAGACGCCGATGTGACGTTTGGCCTGGCCGTCGAGGCCGAGAGCTTGGAGTGCCACATTCCGTCACACGCGATTCAGACCTACCGCCGCGCAGCGCGTTAGCCGAATTGGAGCCGGCTCTCTCAGCCCGGGGCAGGACTTGGTGCCCGGGTGGGGAAGGGGATGGCACTGTCGGCCACCTCGTAGTCGGCGAGTACGGAAAACCGGAACGTCGAACCCGCACCCGGGCGGCTCTCAACTGAGATGGTGCCACCCATGAGCTCGCACAATCGCTTCGAGATCAGCAAACCCAGCCCCGTGCCGTCACGCCGTCGGCGAGCGGATGAGTCAAGCTGCGTAAAGGGTTGAAATAACAGGGCAACCTTTTCGGGCGGAATACCAACTCCAGTATCCGTTACCGCAAAAAACAATCGGGCGATGCGCCGACTTCCTTTTTCGGACTGATCGCCACGCGAACACGACAGCTGCACCGTGATGCCGCCGCGTTCCGTGAACTTCAAGGCGTTGCCGATCAGATTTACGAGGATCTGCCGAACCCGACCTTCGTCGCCGTTGACGAATGCGGGGACGCCTGGATCGAAGCGAATGTCGATCTTTAGCGCGGCGGCCCGCGCTTGATCCGCAAAGAAGGCGCAAACTTCCTCGACACACTGCTGTGGAGAAAACTGCGCGTGTTCGATTTCAACCCGGCCGGCCTCGATCTTGGAGAGATCAAGAATATCGGCGATCAGCTTTTCCAGCGCCTGTCCGCTGGAGTGAATCATCGCGACATGGTCGCGTTGGGCAGCGGAGAGTGGCGTGTCGCTCAACAATCGGGCAAAGCCAACCACTCCGTTGATCGGTGTGCGGATTTCGTGGCTCACCATCGCGAGGAACTCACTCTTCGCACGGTCCGCCTCTTCGGCCGTCTCCTTGGCCTTTACGAGCGCGGCGGCTGCCTCGCGCTGCGAGGTGACGTCATGACCGACTGACTGATATTCCAACGTTTCGCCGAAACTGTCCTTGATCGCGCGTTGCGTCCAGTGGATCCAAACCCGTTTTCCATCGGGCAAGTCCAGTTCGCGCTCAAACCCGATCGGCATGTCGCTCGCGATCGCGACGCTATCCAGAAAAGGGAAAAGTGTTCCCGTGAGCTCAGAACGTTTGCGGGCGAACGCTCGTGAATAGGCGCCGTTGGCGAAGGTGAGTCGGCCGTCCGGACGATAGCGGCAGATCAGGTCCACCTGATCTTCGACAATCCCGCGATACCGCGCCTCGACGTTTTGGAGCGTTCGCGCCATGCGCTCAATTTTCCGCGCAAGCCCAATGATCTCATCCGGTTCACTATCGCTGTCGTCGTCTTCGGCACCGCCATCCGCCATGCGCACGCTGGTTGTATCACGCAAGTTCCTGACGCGTTCGATGACGCTTCGATCCCAGACGTACCCGCTCAGAACTAACAAAACGCACCCGATGATCGAGAGGCCAATCACCCAATACGAATCCCCTAGCCGCGCTCTTAAGTCCTCCTGAAGTGCAATCACGATCAGGGTGATTACGAGGCTCAGCGTCAGCGAAAGGATCAGGATTGTTTTGCGTTGCATGAGCGCTGGAAGTGTTACCGACAAAGGCACTCCGCCGCCATCGTGTCTAACCAAATTCGTGTCCAAATCACTGTGACAGCATGGGATTGGCCGGCGGTCCTTTTCACATTCGTCGCCATCGTTCAGCGGGCGAAAAACGGATTATGGATTTTTTCCTGCCCGAGCGTGGTGAGCGGTCCGTGTCCGCACGCCAATACTGTATCCCTCGGCAGAACAAGGATTTTATCGCGGTTGTTTTTCAACTGGTCCTGAAAGTGCGTCGCGCTTCCGCCCATCGAGCCCGCAAAAATAGAGTCACCGACGATCGCTAACGGCCAGCTCAGCCCCGTAATATAGTAGGTCGTCATGCCCGGTGAGTGTCCGGTGGTAAACAGCGTCTTGATTGCAAGCGGACCGACGTGGAAATGCGCGTTCTCCTTGAAGGTCTTGGCATTGGGGAACGGAGCTGGTTCGAGTTCGCTAGCCCACACCTCGGCCTTCGTTTGTTTAGCGAGCCTCGGCAAATCGGCAATGTGGTCCTCGTGACTATGAGTAACAAAGATGTAAAGCAGCGTTAGCCTCTCGGCGCGGATCGTATCCAGCATGCCTTCACAGTTCGCACCCGTGTCGAAGGCGGCGGCCTGTTTGGTGCGTCCATCCCACACCAGATAGCTATTCACGGTCATGTCTTCAAATGCCGTGTTGAACACCGCAAATCCGGTCGGGAAGTTCGGCTGTGACGGATACCATGTTCTTAAAGCAAGTGCCTCTAAAGCGTCGGGGCTCAGTCGGAGATGACGCGCCAGGCGGCGAATGACTGGCACAAGGGGCGTTCCGTTCTTCACGGCGTTGAGATCGGCGGCGGAGATTTCCGCGCGTTGGGCGAGGTCCTCATCGGACACATTGAGTCCACGCTGCGCTTTGCCGATGATGTCGGTGATGTTATCCTCAAGCGGAATGCGGGCCATAATGCTGGATACCTTCCGCGGCGCGGGCGGGGCCGCAAGCTCCATTGGAGGTTCCTGCGGCTTTCGTTGCCGGGAGTTTGGAATATATATCGGAGCGCGGGAATTTCGCCGAATAGGCTATAGATCGCTTGCTATAGGCCGCAGCATTGGTAATTTGGCTCCACCTTATGGTTACCGATAAAATCAAGGCACTGGCGATTAGCAAAGCCAAGGTTGCCGAACTCGAAAAGAGTATTGCCACGGAGCTCAATCGTGAGCTCGCCGCGTTGCCGGGGAAATATGGTTTCGACAATCTGCCGGCGTTTTTCAGCGCGGTGCGTTCCGCGTGCCGCGGTAAACTTCGGGCGAGCGGCGCAAAGACGGCGAGCGGCGGGAAACGTCGTAAGCGTGCCGTCATTACGTCGGAAACCAAAGCCAAGGTAAAATCGCTCGTCGAGGCGGGAAAAACTGGCAGCGAGATTGCGACCGCCGTTGGTATTTCGCTACCCAGCGTTCAGAACATCAAAAAAGCGCTGGGGCTCGTCAAAACGCGTAAATAAACGACCACAGAAATTCTGTTTTCGACTCTTAGCCTCCGCATCTGCGGAGGCTTTTTTTTTGGGCGCGCAAAACGCGGCTGCAAGCGCGCACCGACCGCAATATACGAGAGCGCTCTGCGCGTCAGCCGGAGCCATGCAGTGAGAAACCGCGAATGGACGCGATAGACGCGTTTCGAGCGAAGCGACAGTCCGCCATGACGGAGCGAACGGAATTCAGTCTGCGTGAGGATACGGCACCTCACTC
>DAITQE010000379.1:0-4555 GCA_036833235.1 Opitutus sp. | reverse complement strand
CGCGGCACTGAAATTCTGCCGGTGAAGCACTGGGACGAGGCAGGATGGGTGATCTACGCGAGTACGTTTTCCAAGATGATCGCGCCGGGATTGCGCGTTGGCTGGGTGGTCGCGACCGAAGACATGTTTTCCCGACTTTTGATTCTGAAGCAGGCGGCCGATTTGCACACCTCGAGTTTTGATCAACGCGTGGTTCACCGCTACTTGTTAGCCGAGGACCAGGCGAGCCATCTGGAGGCGATCTGCCAGGCTTATGGCGAACGCTTCGACGTCATGGATTTGTCGCTGCGCACCGAAATGCCGGCGGGATTTGACTGGACGCGTCCCGAAGGCGGCATGTTTCTGTGGGTCACCGGTCCGGCAGAGATGGATGGGATGACTTTGCTGGGGCGCGCGGTGCAACGGCAGGTCGCGTTTGTTCCCGGGCGCGATTTTTTTCCGGGAGACGGCGGACGAAATCATTTGCGGCTCAATTTTTCAAACTCGAGTCCGGAGCGGATCCGTGAAGGCGTTCGGCGGCTGGCGAGTTTGTGCAAGGAAGGTTGACGATTGGTTTGGATGATTTTTTTGGGGGGAGATGGCCAATCTATTTAAAAGATTTGTTCCGTGATATGCCCTGCGTAGCCTGCCAGCTTGCTGGCGCGATTGAAGCGCGAGCAAACTCGCAGCCTGCGATGCACAGGAGTGCGCCGTCAAACGGGAGACCGAAGCAAACGTGTTGAGCGGACGGATTGCGCCGACGAGGAAGGTGTTCACTCTGTTTGCTGATGAAGATTATCCCCAAACTACTCCTCTCCGGTGCAGCTGCATTTGCCACGGTGCTCTCGTCTGCTAACGCGGCGCCCTTGCGGGTTCTTTATTTTTCCAAATCCGCGGGATACGAACACAGCGTAGTAAAGCGGGTGAATGGAGAGCCAAGCTATTCCGAGCGAGTGCTCTCGAAGCTCGGCAGTGATCACGACATCCAATTCACGTTCAGCAAGGACGGCAGCCTGTTTTCGCCGGCGTATCTCGCGGGTTTCGACGTGATCATGTTCTATACGAGCGGTGATTTGTCAGCTGTTACGCCGCCTGGAGAAGCTCCAAAAGGGGATGGAAATCCCGCGATGACCGCGGCGGGCAAGCAGGCATTGCTCGACGCGATTGCGGGAGGCAAAGGCTTTGTGGGCGTGCACAGCTGCAGTGACACATTTCACACGGGTGAGCAGGGTGCGGGCAACAACGCGATGCGAGGACAACGGTATAAGAATTATGGGGACGCGGCGGATCCCTTCATCAAGATGCTCGGCGGCGAATTCATCAAACACGATGCGCAGCAAGTCGCGACGGCGCGCGTCACGGTTCCGGACTTTCCGGGCTTCGACAAACTCGGGAGCGAGCTCAAAGTGTTGGAAGAGTGGTATTCGCTAAAAGAATTCGCGCCGAATCTTCACGTGCAGCTCGTCATGGAAACCAAGGAAATGGAAGGGCCCGATTACGCCCGGCCGGCTTATCCGATCGCGTGGGCTCGCGTGTATGGGAAAGGCCGGGTCGCTTACAATGCGATGGGGCACCGCGAAGATGTCTGGGATAGCGCGGCGTTTCAGTCGATGCTGCTAGGCGACATCCAATGGGCCGGACGGCGGGTCGATGCGGACGTCACCCCAAATCTGGCCGTTGTGACGCCCGGCCACGCGACCTTGCCGGCACCCGCAGCTGAGGCGCCGAAAAAATAAAACGCGCCAGCGCGCGTGCGTGTCACCGCAGGGATTCGGCAGTGGCCACCGTTGCGGGAGCGGTGGGCGCGGTGCGGAAACTGCGCCACTTTGCGAGCGGCAGGTTGGCCAGGCCGATGAGTACAAGCTGTGTGGCGACGAACGCGATCAGCGCAAAAAAAGCTGCGTCGGTGAAACCGTAGCTGTGCAGGCCGATGCCGAGCATGTTGGTTCCAAACCAACTCCATGCCGTGACTACGTTGCCAAATATCGCCAGCGCCATGAGTCCGCGTTGTTTCACCATGCCGCCCCAGCGGGCATGCAGGATGATGGCGTTCCACACCACGATGATGAGCGCGCCGTTTTCTTTCGGATCCCAACCCCAGAAGCGGCCCCAACTTTGGTCGGCCCAAATTCCACCGAGAACCGTGCCGACAAAACTAAACAGCGTGGCGAAGCAAACGATGCCGTAAACCATGCGGGTGAGCGCGTCAGCGGTCGCCTTGTCAAGCGAGCGGGTGAAGACGCCGCGCACGACGTAGATGATCGCAAGAAAACCCGACAGGAACGTTGCTGCGTAGCCGGTCGTCACGACGACGACGTGCGTTGCCAGCCAGAAGTTCGAGTCGAGCACCGCGCGCATCATTTCCATGGTATCACCGGCGAGCGACAGATGGTGGGCGATCAGCAGTGTGCCGAAGCCGATGAGTCCGGCGGCAACGCTGCCGATGGCGTTGCGATACGTGAATTCGAGGATGAGGCAAAGCGCCACGGCGCCCCAGCCGATGAAGAGCGCGGACGAATAGAGGTTCGTGACCGGCGGCCGGCCTTCGAGCCACATGCGCGCGAGAATTCCGGCCGTGGCCACCACCCACGCCACCAAGACCCACCAGAAAGCGGAGCGCCCGAGCACGTCCGGCCATTTCAGCCAGGAAAATATCGCGAGGAAAAAGGCAAATACGTACAGCTCCATACTGACGTAGAATGGCTCGGCGGCATTCAGTCGCGTTTCCCAAATACATTTCGCAAGCGTGCGCGAAAAATTTTTCGCGAGCTGTTCGCGGTAAAGGCGAACAACACCGTTAAACTGCTCCGACTGGCCGGAGCGCCACGTATGAGCGAGCCCCGCGTAGGTCATTGCGAACGGATTCACCCGTCCGGTTTGAAACGTCTCCAGCAATGCCTCGCCGACGTTCTTCCATTCGGTGACGTGATCTTCTCCGCTCAGCGGCGGCACCGCGATGAGATACGCGCCCTGGCTCATCTGGATCGCTTGTTCGCCGAAAGTCATGATTTGCTGCGCCAGCGCTTCGTCGTGCGGCTCCTTCTTTTCCTTCGCGCGCACCGCCGCGATGCCGTCGGCGAGCTTGTCTTGAAACTGCGTCAGATCACCGAGGAAGTCGGTGCTGGCGGGGGACACGAGACTGTATTTTAGCCGCTGGTACAGGACGATGTTCGACTGCAACTGCACGACCGCTCTTTGAAACGGCGTGCGCAATTGCGCCTCGACCGGCTCGGCGAGTTTTACCTGTCGATCAAGCTCGGCGAGCTTCGGTTCGAGCTGGTGATACGAGAAGCGTGAGGTCGTTGACGGCAGAAAACCGATGACGGCCATGATGCGCTTCGGCGTCGAGGTGTAGTTGATTTTCGTATCATCCTCCGAGATTCCCATCAACGAGAGCACGTCCGGTGAATCGATGCGGAACGTCGGATAACCGTCGGCCTTGGACGGACGGAACAAAACATCGAGCAGCCACTCGGTGGGATTCTGAACGAGTTCGACGCCAAACTCAGGTTTGCTCACGCGCTGCCGCCCTTGCAGGACGAGCAAGGTTGTACGAGCGACGGTGTCGAACGGCTTCACGCGTCCATTGACGACAATCGGAAGCTGGCTGAAGCCGACGATGTCGTAAGGCGGCGTGTTCGGATTGGGCACGATTTTGCCCGCCGTTTCGGCGCGGCGCAGCATCGGGCGCATGTCGTCGTCCGGCTGGTTGCTCGGAGGAATAAAAATCTTGGCGGCGAAACCCAGCGCCACGAGAAGTGCGAAAAGCGGCAGAAATTTTTTCATAGCGTGAAGTTCAAGCCGTCGCGGTGACGATGCGCCGACGTTTCGTCACGAAACCTCCGAGGTGAATGCAAAACTGGATCACGAGCCCGAGCGTGATGAGCGCGCACGAAACGTACGGCAGGATCCAGCTGGGATTACGGACAACCTGGAGCACGCTCGTCGCGTGTTCGCTGTCCATCTGATATTGGTAGAATGTCAGACCGGCGTACCGCAAAGGGTTGTTCATATAGATGAGAACTTCCCGGTCGTCGCGGCCATCGGGTGTGGTGATGCGAACGCGGCTGGAGAAATTCTTGGGAATGTCGGTGCCCAAATAGACATCGTGCGTCACCTTCTGAAGCGTGAGTGAAAACGGCTTGTACGCGCGTTCGAAACGAAGACCCAGACGCCACGTGCGGCCGGCATAGGAAACAGCCTGGGCATCGGAAAGAACCGTGGTCACCAGCCAGGTGCCGAGCGAGCCCTCGGGGCCGACGAGTTCGATGAATGCGGCGGGCATGTTGCGCTCGTCTTGTTTATAGGTGAGCGGCAGTGGCATAACGACCACGCGCGGGCCCACGCCTTGGGTTGCCAGCGAGGGAGAAGCGTTCGGCAGATTGGAGCGGAGTTGGAGAACAGAATTCGGATAGTACGCCTTGATCACGACGCGAAACGGGAGGTGCGGGTGTTGGATCGCTTTTTCGCGCGCGAGAACTGATTCCGGGATGGCAACGACATCGTCGATTTTCGGATTGGTGGTCTCGATGATCGCGAGTTCGTTATAGCGATCGCTCTCGGAGAAGTTCTTGGT
>DAITQE010000378.1:0-4558 GCA_036833235.1 Opitutus sp. | reverse complement strand
AGGAGGAATCACCGCGGTGAGCACAATATCGTTGCCCGTGCCACCCTGATAGGTGAGTTGAAATGTATTCGCTCCGACGCTACACAGAGCACCCTCCGCGAGACCGGCGAACGTGCCGCTCACCGGCGACGTGCCCGTGTTGTCCACCAACTCGAGTGCGGTGCCGTAAGGCAACCCATCGGAGCCGAGGTCGACGAGGTGGAGCGTGGCATGATCGAGCGTCACGCCATTCGCCTTGATCAGGTCAGCGGTCGACGCGGTGCTGTCGAGCTGAATGGCGTAGATCGCATCCGCTTTAAGCGTGAGCCCTCCCGTCGTGGTGAAGGTGCCCACGGCGTTGTTGCCCGGGGCGAGCGTCGCGCCAGCGCCCGACCCGGTGCCCACGGTCACGGCGGCGGTGCTGCTGCCGGTGCCGCCAAAGGTCCCGGCGATCACCGTCGTCGGACTGGCGAACACCCCGTTCATGAGCAACGTGCCGGCCGTGACGGTCGTTGGCCCGTTGTATGTATGCTTGCCGGTAAACGTCAGTGTCCCGGTGCCGACCTTCACAACTCCGATGAAGCGCGTGCTGTTGGCAACGAAGATCCCGCTGAACGTTGTATCCGTATTCAAAGCACCGATGCTCAGCGTGGTGGTGGTGTTGAGGGCGGAGTCACTGCGAAACTGTCCGCCGCCGGAGAGCGCGCCAAAATGGATCGTGCCCGTGCCAAAGGTCAGGCCGTAACCGTCTCCCTGCGCGTTGTTGAGCACCCACGTGGCGGCGGCACTCCCGGCGGAGGCGGAGTTGAAACGAACGCGATGGTTGGTGGCATTGCCCGATATAAACATCCCCGTGAATCCGCTGTTGTCGCCGTTAAAATGCGTGCCCCCAACGTTGGCCCCACTTTCGGTAATGTTGCCGTTGCCTGAGATGTTTCCAGCGAGCGTCAGATTCGCGGTGGTGCTGGCGATGCTCGTGGTCGTCCCCGCCTGCAGGGCGATGTTATTATAGACAACGGCACTCGCCGAACTCGTGAGTAAACCGCCACCGAGTTGAAGCGTGCCGCGGCCCAGCGCACCTGCTGTGGGAGAACCTGCGGTGCCGGTGCCAATGCCGGCAATGGACAACGTGCCGCTGGTGTGAACTAGGTCTCCGGAAAAAGTATTCTGTCCCGTCAGTATTAGCGGCTGCGTGCCGGCCTTGATGAGGCCGAAACCCGCACCACCATCGCTGACGATGCCATTTACCACCACCGGGCCGGCGTTCGCGTTGATCGTCCGCGTGCCGTTGAGCACGACGGCCAGATCGATTGTTTGCGTCGTGCCGGCGCTGTTCAGCACATTTCCGCCCAATGTGATCGGATTGCCCGCAAGGGTGAACGCGCTCGCTCCTGATTGGTAGGTGAGCCGGTTGATTGAGAGCGCAGCTATATCGTTGTTCAGGGTGGTTACGTTCGAGGTATCGAAACTCAGCGACGCACCATTCACCGGAGCGACTCCGCCCACCCAATTATTCTCGGCGCTCCAATTTGCCGAAGCCGGAGTCGCACTCCACGTGAACGCCACATCCCCCGGCAATCCCTGCACTTCACTCGAGTTCGCACTTTCATACGCGTCCTGCAGCGCGGAGACGACATAGTAATACTCCGCGCCGTTGATCAGCCCGCTATCGACATGGCTGGTTGTCGTCACTCCCGTGGCCACCAGCGTATATGGGCCGCCGCTGACGTTGGCGCGTTTGACGTTATAGCTCTTCGCACCATTCGAAGGATTCCAACTCAGCGTCACCTGATTCTGGCCGTTGACCACGGAAAGGCCGCCGGGAGGGCCGGCCAGAAAACCGGCATCGACGCTGACATGGTCGAAGGTCGCCGTGCCTCCACACACCGCGATGCCGACAAAATACTGCTGGGCCATGGCGACGGAGGTGGGGAGCCCGACATCAAACCAGGTCACACCATCGAGCGACTGAGCGGCGGTAAAGGTATCACCCGAGCGTTGCAGCTTATACCAGACGGGCGTCCAGGTGTAATCATTGCCCTGCTGAAAACTTATCGCGCCATCCGTCGAAGCTCGCGTGCCGAAGAGCGTTTCGCGGCCGCCGACGTCGCCGAGGGTAAGCGAAAGCGTTTTGGCGTTCGCACCGAGCGATTCGCGCATCATGAGCCCCACCTTGATAGTTCCGCTGATGAGCAGCCGCGCCGTTATTGTACAGTCGCCGACCACCGCGCCGTACGCGTAACTCAGCGAATCCGCCGTGCCGCCGATCCCGGAGCCATTACCTGTCACAACGAACGTGCCATTGCTGGCGCTCGCATAGCTGGCGCCTCCAGCGGAACTCACGCTGCCAACATCCTGCCGCGCCCAACCATCCGGCAATGCGCCGGCAGCCATCGGCGTCGCGCTGGTCTCCACGGAATACGCGCCGGTGCCCACCTGATTATTGGCCGCGACGACATAGTAATAGGTCGTTCCGTTGGTCACGGTCGTATCCGTATAGTGAGACCACGTACTGGCCGTCCACGTTGCGATGGTCGTGTAAGGGCCGCCGCTTGTGGTGGCACGCTGCACGGTAAAACCCTGAGCCGTGTCGCCCGCCGAAGGAGACCAATCCAACATCACTCGCGAAACGCCAGCCGTCGCCACCAGTCCCGTGACCGCGGGCGGAACGGGCGACGCCGGATACGGCGAACTCGCCGCCTCTCGCGTGAACGTCAGCGTGCCGTATCCGAAATGATCGCTGCTCCCATGTTCGGGCCGGGTGAGCTCCGCCATCGCTTTCACGTTCGGCGCACTGAGTCCCTTCCTCACCACATAGTGATTGTAGATCAGTTCCCAGATCGGCCGATCGTCGATCCGGCCAATCCCGTTGATCGAGAGGTAGCATTGATTCACCTTGTCGCAATTATTGTAGGGCGTGTAGGGAACGGGCTCGGAGAGATTCGTGCGTGCGACATATTCCGCGCCGGCAAGCAGGCGATTGTCGGCGAAGCCGTAGAGATCGACCCCTTGCTTCCAGGCCACTTCACACATGGCGGCGAGCAGGCCGACGCCAAGCTGCGCGTGCTCCTGATCGCGACCGCTTTCCTGCCACTGGCCGAGTCCGTCGGGGTGAATGAACGGGACAACTTTCCAGATGTTGCCGTTGCCGATGCCGCTCTGAAGATAGGTGATCGCTTCATCGAACTTGGCCTGATCATCGCACAGCACGCCGATCGAGAGGATCGCGCTCATGTTGCAAAGATCCCAGTTCGCCCAGTAATGAGTGTCGCAGGTGCCGTTGTGATTCGTGAGGAAGTCATGGCAGACCGGATACCAATAGGTCTGCATCATAGCTTTGAACCGATCGAAGTCTGCGGGCGCCCAGCCGGGATAGAGGCGCAAAACCTCGGCGACCTGCGCGAACTCGGCGATCGGTATGCCGCTCAGCCCGGGAATATCGGTGCCGGTCGGCACTTGGTTCACCGCCGCCGACCAGGCGTTGCAGATTTGCACGGCTTTGTCCGCGTAGGCCGTGTCGCCTGAGACGGACCAACGGATCACGGCGTTGTACGCCGCGTGCGCATCACGCGACGCGTTTTGCCGACTGCTGCCCATGTTGCCCGTCGCATGACTGCCGTAGCTGAGGAGTGTGGTCGTGTCGGCCAGAAGCCGATTCCATCCATCGATCCATGGGTGCGCGCCCGCCGCCACCTGCGTTTTCATACGGTCGAGGTCGGCCTGGTTATGCAAACCGCCGGGATGAACGAAGGCGTGCACCAGCGGAGAGAAACCGATGAGCGCAACCGCAACAAAAACGGACGGCCAGACTCGACGGGAGTATCGTTGAAGGAGTGTCTTCATAAGGTTTGGGCTTGGCTATATACTTCGCTCGTTGGGGGGTTAATTTTCCACGTGTAGAGTTTTCCACGACCCGGCGGGGCTCGGCGGCGAGATTCTTCGGCTCGTTGACTCCAAGAGTGGTTCAGCATGGGAATCGGGTTGGAGCGGGGGTCTTCGTTGGGTCGTCCAGTCACGAAAATGGCGTTGTCGGGGTAACGGAATGGGGCGATGCGCGAAAGTAACCGACCGGGCTCGCGATAAATCGAGCCGTTTTCAATTTACCAGTTAACTGCTTCGCATCGCGTCTGAGATTACCGCACGTAGGGGCAAAAATCAGGGTCGGTCGTGACCTTGTTTACGCCGGTCGGCGCGGTGAAATCCCAGCCCTACGGAGCGGTCACGCGCGCGGTCCCCGAAAGGAACCAGCGCGCATTATAGCCGCCCTCAACGACAGAACCGTTCATCAAGGAAGCTTCACCTGCCCGTGGACCGAATTGAGGACGGACCGCCCGGAGGTCGTCCCTCCACTTAACTCATCGCCAACATAAATCCTGCTCGTGCACGAAACCGTCAACGGCCCCGGCCCATGCGCAGCACCGTGAGAGAATGGGCGGGGAGCTGGAGATCGAAAGTCTTGGCGGGCGGGGTAAAGTCGCTCGTCCGTGGCTCAACGCGATCAGGCGCATCGAAGTCGTTAACGGCATTCAGCTGATCGGCGGTGAGCGTCGTGATCTGCCCCGGCCCCAATTCCCCACCC
>DAITQE010000377.1:0-4569 GCA_036833235.1 Opitutus sp. | reverse complement strand
TTTGGTTTGCTCTCAGCTCTAGACTCTCCGCTCTCAGCTAACGAAAGGTCAAAGCCTCAAGCCGTCTTCACATAACCGAGCTCCCCTGCCGTGCTCTTCACCGCAGGCAACCCTTCGAGCAGCTCACCGATTGGATCCCAGCGTCCGTTGACCAGCGCGTCGCGCGCGGTTTCACGGAAGCTCGCTTTGACTGTCTGTCCGGCAAATCGTATCTCTTGTTTGGCGACATCAACGACGATCTCCGTCTGGGGATCCTTATCGATCGCGACCGCAATCTTCGCAATATCTTCACGGCTCGCCGAGGCGCAGGGAATCCCGAGGCCCGTGCTGTTTCCAAAGAAAATCTCGGCGTAACTTTCCGCGATGACCGCGCGGAATCCATACTTTTGAATCGCCTGCGGTGCATGCTCGCGTGAGGAACCGCAGCCGAAATTCGAGCCTGAAAGCAGAATCGTCGCGCCTTTAAAGCGCGGGTCGTTCAACGGGTGAGGCTTGTCACTCCCATCAGCATTCTTGCGGACATCGTAAAACAGATACTCGCCGAGTCCGTCGAACGTGACGCACTTCATGAACCGCGCCGGAATGATGCGATCGGTGTCAATGTCATTGCCTGCGACGAATACGCCGCGACCGGCGATCTGGGTGATTTTTTCGAGAGCCATTTTTTTATGAAGGTTGGCCCACGGAACACACAGAATACACGGAAAACTGAGGACTGAATTTTTTTCCGTGTACTCCGTGTATTCCGTGGGCAAAAAGATTGAGGTTTTAGTTAGCGCTCACGCCGAAGACTTCGCGTGCATCTGCCACACTGCCGGTCACCGCTGCGGCGGCGACCATGAGCGGGCTCATAAGAATTGTGCGCCCCGTCGGACTGCCCTGACGGCCTTTGAAATTCCGATTGGAGGAACTCGCGCACAGCTGATCGCCGACGAGTTTGTCCGGGTTCATCGCGAGACACATTGAGCAGCCGGCAGCGCGCCATTCGAAACCGGCGTCACGGAAAATTTTGTCCAGCCCGAGCGACTCGCAGAGTACGCCGACTCCCTGCGAACCGGGAACCGCGATTGCTTTCACCCCCGGCGCTACACGTCGGCCTTTGATGAATTTCGCGACTTCCTGAAAATCGCTGAGCCGTCCATTCGTGCACGAGCCAAGAAACGCGACGTCGATTTTTGTCCCTTTGATCGGCGCACCCGGAGTGAGTTTCATGTAGGCCAATGCTTCTTCGATCGAAGCCTTTTCGTCGACCGCTTGGGTCTTGGTCGGATCAGGAATGGTTTCGTTGATCGAGATGCCCTGTCCTGGATTGATGCCCCACGTGACCGTCGGTGCGATCTCTCCCGCATCGATCGTGACAACGTCATCGTAATGACAGCCCGCGTCGCTCGCGGTCGCCCGCCAGCGCGCCACGGCTTCGGTCCACGCCGCGCCTTTCGGCGAATACGGCCGGCCTTCCAGATACTTGAATGTCGTCTCATCGGGATTCACATAGCCGACGCGCGCTCCGCCTTCGATGGACATGTTACAAACGGTCATGCGCTCCTCCATCGTAAACCGATCGAACACTTCGCCACCGTATTCATAGGCGAAACCAGTGCCGCCGTTAACGCCGAGCGTCCGGATGATGTGGAGAATAACGTCTTTCGCGTAAACGCCCGGGTGAAGTTTTCCCGTTACGTTGATGCGGCGAACCTTCAGCGCGCTCAGTGCCATCGTCTGCGTCGCGAGCACGTCACGCACCTGACTCGTGCCGATGCCAAACGCGATCGCTCCGAACGCCCCATGCGTACTCGTGTGCGAATCGCCGCACGCAATCGTGGTGCCCGGCTGGGTGATCCCCTGCTCCGGCCCGACAATGTGGACGATTCCTTGCTTGCCCGTGGCGCGATCGAAAAACGTGATGCCAAATTCGCTGCAGCTTTTGCGCAACTCGTCCATCATGGCCTGCGCCAGCGGATCGCGGTACGGTTCAACGAGCTGATCGGTCGGAATAATATGGTCAACGGTCGCGAAGGTACGCTCGGGCATGGCCACCTTCAGCCCGAGATCGCGCAGCATGCCGAACGCCTGCGGACTCGTGACCTCGTGAATCAGATGAGTGCCGATGAGGAGCTGCGTCTGACCGCTCGCCAGCTGGCGGACGGTGTGCGCATCCCAGACTTTTTGAAAAAGAGATTTGGCCATGGATAAGAAAAAGGGTTCCGAGTTCGGGGTTCCGTGTTCCGCGTTTTAAATTCGCGGGTTCAAGTTCTGTCTCGCGAGTTCGCACCTGTCCAGCATCTCGCCAGCCAGAGCCGACAAACCGGAACTCAGAACCCAAAACCCAGAACTCAAAACCGCTCCGATCATAGCAGCTGCTTGCCATGCCGGGAAATACTTATTTGGGTGCCTGTGATGCCGCGCGAGTATCAATTCCCATTTGAACTGCGCCACCTCGTTTACTTCCGCGAGGTCGCCCGTCAGCTGCATTTTCGCAAAGCGTCAGAGACGCTGGCGATTGCGCAGCCCGCCCTCAGCCGGGCCGTTGCTCAACTCGAATCTGCACTCGGCGCGGACCTTTTGAACCGAACCCGTCGCGGAGTCGAAGTCACTCCCGCCGGCAGGCTGCTCCTTGAACGCATGGAGCCGATCCTTCGTTCGTTGGCGGCAATTCCGGGAGAACTCAAAGCACTTTCATCGGGCCAGGTCGGCCACATCCGCGTCGCGTTTACCGGCCTCGCCATGGCCACGGTTCTGCCCGGAATTCTCCGCGAATTCAGCCAGCGGTTCCCAGGCGTTCGCGTCGAATTGAACGAATCCCCATCATCCGCTCAACTTGCCGCGCTCGAGTCAGGCGCGCTCGCGTGTGGTTTTTTTCATCCCGACGCCCCTACCCCAACTCTGCACACACGTCTCCTACTCCGTGAGCGAAATGGCGTGCTGCTGCCGGTTACCCACATTCTCGCACATCGCGCCAAACTTCAGCTTCGGGATCTAGCCGCCACGCCTTTTGTGCTCTTTCCGCGGACGCACAATCCTGGTTTCTACGATCGAATTCTTGCCGCATTCAATCGCGCCAATTTCTCCCCGCGCATTGCCGAGGAAGTTTGGCCGCGGGCTAACGC
Source organism: Opitutus sp. (assembly GCA_036833235.1). Taxonomy (GTDB): domain Bacteria; phylum Verrucomicrobiota; class Verrucomicrobiia; order Opitutales; family Opitutaceae; genus Opitutus. The sequence continues at coordinate 1,462 of DAITQE010000377.1, read as the reverse complement.
CATTGGCCTCGTTCGCGCCGGGCTCGGCGCAACGTTCATGACACCGTCGGAAGCACAGCACCTCCCGCCAGACGTGATTTTCCGTCCACTCGAAGGTCCCACGCCCGAAAGTCGTCTCGTGATTGGCTGGCGAAAATCACCGCCACCCGACCCGGCGCTCGCGAGTTTTCTGACCGTGCTCGAAACGACTGCCGACAGCTGATACCAATCGGTGTAGGTTGCGCGCTCGCCGCGCAACGAGTTCGCGACGCGGACGTAACGCGGCGAGCGCGCTACCTACACCGAACCCTGAATTTGCATACGGTCCTCATCCCTAAAAACAAGAACCCCGCCTCCCTTGTTCTCGGGGGGCGGGGTTCGTTTAGACGACGGTTGGTCGTCGTTTTTTTGTTCAGGGCACGACACCGCTATCTGCGGCAGGGGCCTTTTGCTTAAAGACAAGTTTGTCGCCATCTCGTATGACGAGCGTGGGCTCGCCGTCTTTGACCTCGCCGCGCAGGAGCGCTTCCGCGAGCGGGTCCTCGAGATAGTGCTCGATTGCCCGGCGCAACGGACGCGCGCCGTACTTCTCGTCATAGCCTTTCTCGATGAGCAGTTCCTTCGATTCCGGGGAGAAATCGAGAGTGATCTTCCGCTCCGAAAGACGTTTCGCGAAATTGATCAGCTCGAGTTCGACGATCTTCACCAAATCGTTCCGGTCTAGCGGCCGGAAGAAGACGATGTCGGAAATACGATTAAGGAACTCGGGCTTGAAGATGCGCTTCGCTTCTTCGAGCACTTTTTCCCGCATCTTTTCCGCATCGTTGAAATTCTGCCCGGCGGCGGCGAAACCCATGGAAGTCTGGCGCTGCAAGAGCTGCGCGCCGACGTTGCTCGTCATAATAATGATCGTGTTACGGAAATCCACGGAACGACCAAGCGAGTCGGTCAACCGACCATCTTCGAGAATCTGCAGGAGAATTTGGATCACGTCCGGGTGCGCTTTTTCGACTTCGTCGAAGAGCACAACCGCGTAGGGCCGACGGCGCACAGCCTCGGTGAGCTGACCGCCCTCATCGTAGCCCACGTAGCCGGGAGGCGAGCCGACGAGACGGGAAACCGCGAACTTCTCCATGTATTCGGACATGTCGATCTGGATGATCGCATCTTGATTGCCGAACATCTGCATCGCGAGTTGCTTCGCGAGCATCGTCTTGCCGACACCCGTCGGGCCGACGAACATGAATGAGCCAATCGGACGGCGCGGGTCTTTGAGATCCGCCCGCGAACGACGAAGCGCACGCGCCACGGAACTGGCAGCGACTTCCTGGCCGATGACTGCTTTCTGCAGCTCGCCCTCGATCGCCAGCAATTTCTCGCTCTCCTTTTTCTCCATGCGATTGAGCGGAATACCCGTCCAATCGGCGACAACTTGCATCATCAAGTCCTCGTCGATTGTCGCGCGCTTCTCCTCGCGCGCTTT
>DAITQE010000376.1:4181-4570 GCA_036833235.1 Opitutus sp. | reverse complement strand
CCCACGCAGAGCAAAATCGCAGGCCGCCAGCTTGCTGGCGCGATTGACGCGCGAGCGAGCTCGCGGCCTACGACGCAACGGAGTGCGTGATCAAAACGAGAGGCCGCGTTTGTAGTACGCTCCGCCGGCCGAGCCTCGAGTACGGAGCGGCTCATATGCGGTGTAACTGACGGGCGCCGATGTCGCGGCGGAAGTACTTGCTCGAGCACCGAATCGCGTCGCACACGGCATAGGCATCGCGAGCGGCGTGATGCAGGGTTGACGCCAACGCCGTCACGCCGAGCACTCGCCCCCCGTGCGTCACGAGATTCCCCGCGGCATCTTTCGCGGTGCCTGCGTGGATAATCGAAACCGACGAAGGAATCGTTGGCGGCAGCAGGATTATGTCT
>DAITQE010000376.1:0-4171 GCA_036833235.1 Opitutus sp. | reverse complement strand
CAGTTCGGGTAGTTTCCTGGATAACCTTTGGCGGCGACGACAACGCATAAGGCATGCGCCGATTTCACTTTCATCGAGACGGTTCCAAGCTGGCCCCACGCTGCCGCCCAAAGCAGCTCGAGGACGTCCGTCTCGATGCGAGGGAGCACGACCTGCGTCTCTGGATCGCCGAAGCGCGTGTTGTACTCCAGCACGCTCGGCCCGTCGGCGGTGAGCATAATGCCGATGAAGAGTGTACCCGAAAAAGCGATTCCTTCGGCGGCAATCGCATCGACCGACGGACGGACGATTTCGCGGTCGATCCGGGCCAGCAGCTCGGTTGTGACCACCTCAGCCGGCGAGTAGGTGCCCATTCCGCCGGTGTTCGGGCCCGTATCGCCGTCGCCGATTCGTTTATGATCCTGCGACGTTGGCAAGATGACGTACTCGCGCCCGGAGACGACGACGAGGAGCGATGTTTCTTCGCCAACGAGACAGTCTTCGATCAAAAGCTTCGCTTTCGAGGGCGCGCCCGGCGATTGCACCGGCAAGGCCAGCAGCGAACGAATGCCTTCCTCGGCCTCGGCGTGGGTTTGCGCGACGATCACACCTTTTCCCGCCGCGAGGCCATCGGCTTTGATCACGATCGGCGCCGGCCGTGCGCGCACGTAAGCGATCGCCGCCTCCGCCTCCTCGAAGAATGCCGCGGGCGCCGTGGGTATGTGGTACTTCTGCAAAATCTCCTTGGTGTAGATCTTCGAAGCCTCGAGCCGCGCGCCGTCCGCCTTTGGCCCGTAAGCCGGGATGCCCGCGATCGCGAGGTGGTCAACGAGACCAAGCGCCAGCGGCACTTCAGGGCCGACGACGACGAACTCAACCTGCTCCCGGCGCGCAAGGTCGACGAGTCCAACGATGTCGTCCGCTGCGACTGGAAAACACGTGGCGAGCTCCGCCATGCCCGGATTGCCCGGGGCGCAGATGATTCGCGGCCGGGCCGGCGAAGCATGCAGCGCGATGACAAGTGCGTGTTCGCGGCCGCCGGAGCCAACGACGAGTACGGAGCGGGGGAGAGGAACCAAAGCCACGCGCGGTGAGTATCAGGTGTTAGAGGACCTGCAATTTTTTCCGGTAGAATGACACGACTTCATCCGGATCGTCCGTAAACAAAACATAATCCGCGATCCAGGCCGGCGCGCGTTTGCTCCTAATCATCGTGCGAAGTTGCTTGCGCAGGTCTCCCCAGAAACGCGCGTTGAAAAATACATAAGGCACGCGCGGACGAATCCCGAGCTTGAGGTTGCACATCTCGATGCCGATTTCCTCGAGCGTGCCGACGCCGCCGACGTTGAAGATACAGAAGTCGGCTGCTTCGAACCATTTTTGCCGGAAGTGGCGCGACGATTCTTGAAACGTATTGAAGAAATCCACGCCAAGCTCCGGTGGCTGCGCTTCAAGCTCGAGAAAACACGCTCCGGTGAGCGCTCCCTTGCCGCGGGCCTGGTCGGTGGCGAGACGCATCACGCCGCCGCCGCCGCCGGTCAGCACGCCGAGATTGTGACCGAAAAATCCGGTGAGTTTGTCCACGAGGCCCGAGATGCGGGCGGTATCCGCGGTATCCAGACCGACCGCTGAACCATAGAATGCGAGGATGGTGCATTCCTGGAAACGCCGGGCAATCTCCTCGCGCACGAAAAACCCGTGTTCTTTTTTGTAGGTGTGGAAATAGACTTCGCCCGTGAGTTCGTCGTACCAATACACTTGGACGCCGATCGCGTCGAACATGTCGAGCCGGGCATGCGCGTTGCTGGAAAGAAAGTATCCGTGGGTGCGTGACGCTTTGCGAAACACGATTCGTTTCAGTCGTAGATCGCCGATTCGCGTCACGAACTCGATGTGCTCCAGCAAATCGGGGAAGTAGTCGAGGATCAGCGTGTCGGCGTTTTCGGCCGCGGCGTCCAGCGCCTGAATCATCGTGCGGTAGCCGCCGGGGCCGTTGTTGCCATCGAGGATTTTCTTGAGATCGTCACCCGATCGCACGCACAACGACCGGTTCTCCATCGTCGCGCTCTGATTGCGAACTGAAATCTTGGTTCTCGGGCGCGCCTCCAGATTGTCGCGTGGTGAATTGTCATCGATCGACTTGTAGAGATCGGTGGCGGTCGCGAGCAGCCGCTGGCGTTTCTTCACGAGGGTTTTAAACTCGGGATCGCGGGCCTCGGGGGCGTGGAAGATTTCGACCGAGACCATCGGATTCACCACCGGTTGATCGCCGGTGTTGTAGATCTCGAGCATGATATTCGTGCCGAAGGTCTTGATGGGATCGAGCAAGATCGCGCTGGTGTGAATGCCGAAGTTTCCTTCGCCTTGATTCAACACGACGAAGTGCTCTTTCAAATACATCGAGCAGCTGGTCAAAATTCCGGAGTGCGGCGGAATTGTCAGCGGCGCCGCATCGTGGCGCAGTTGCACCTTGTCGAGAAACGAGCGACCGGCATTGCCGCCGACAATGCGTTCGAAATTGAGCCGTTGCAGCTTGGGATTGAGCGTGTAAGAAACCTGATGCGTCGTGAGGAACACGCGGCCGAGCCGGTCGATGCTGATGGTGTTGGGAAGCTTCAGCCGATTGGCTTTGATCGCGTCCCAGATTTCCGCGGTCGAAAGTTTTGCCGCGGTCGGCGCGTAGAAGAGGCGGCCGACGGGCGAGCCGGAGCGAAGGAGTTTTTTCCAATAAGAAGCGTTGGGAAAACTTGGATCGAAGATAAATGCATCGACGTCCAACTCGAGCCGGTTTCCTTCCAGGCGCGGTGCGCCATGCGTGAGCATTTCTATCCCGATGCGCGCAAGAGAGCTCCGCTCGGTGAATTTGAGTTCAGGCAGGTGCGCCTTAAGGAATTCCAACTCAGGCGGATTGCGGGGCCAGAAGGCGAGCGTCAGCGCGACCGAGCATTCATCCTTGTTTTTGACGGTGAGAATCTGGCCGTCATGGCTGGCCCAAAATTGGTCGGGATTCATGGAAAAGGGTGCAGGGATGACGCATTCATTTAGCCGAGACAAGCGGGGAGTAATTGGTTGCATTCGCCGGACGCGGCTGGCAGACCGGAAAACTTCACGGCACAAAACCAGGCCGTTCGTTTCCATACCGCCTCACTTCGTACCCGCATGAAACCCAATTCGATTCTCACTGCTTGCCTGCTATCGGTCGGCCTTATGGCCACCGCTCGCGCGCAAGAGATTAAACTCAATCTTCCCGCTCAGGGTAACGCCGCCGCAACAGCCGCGACGCCCGCTGCCGCACCTGCGACACCGGCATTTACGGAGGAGCAACTGATCGAAGAGTTTGGCTGGTTCATGGCGAAGCGCGTCGGAATTTCCGAACTCGATTTTAGCAAGGCCGAGATCGATTCGCTGATCAAAGGTCTGGCGACCGCCGCCGCTGGCAAGGAGTCGCCGTACGACTTGGAAAAGATCGGACCGGCGATGGATCAGTTCATGCAACGCAAGCAGGGCGCCTACATGGCGAAACTGAAAGAAAAAGGTTCGGCTGAAACCACCGCGTTCCTGACGGAAGTGAAAAAGAAGCCAGGCGTCGTAGTGCTGCCGAGCGGTTTGGTTTATCAGATTGAAAAGCCCGGCGAAGGTCCGGCTCCGAAGCCGAACGAAACGGTCAAGGTTCACTACACCGGCACGCTCGTGAACGGCACGGAATTTGATAGCTCGGTGAAACGCGGCGAGCCCGTCGAGTTTCAGCTCGATCAGGTCATTCCCGGTTGGACGGAAGGCCTGCAAAAGATTTCCAAGGGCGGTAAGATCAAACTCTATATCCCACCAGATCTCGCTTACGGCGATGATGGACGCCCCGGGATTCCTCCAGCGTCCACGCTCGTCTTTGAGGTCGAGTTGCTCGACATCAAGCCGACACCTCCGGCTCCTGCAACGACTCCTTCTCCTGCAACGGCGACACCGGAGCCCAGCGCGGTTCCGACTAAGTAAGACGCATCTAACTCATGCGATTTTGAACCCGAAGCCCCGGCAATGCCGGGGCTTTGTTTTTTGGGAGTGCGGGCGCCCCCGCCCGCAAGTGGCTGGGGGCCGCAGATGCGGCGGTTGGAAACTTGTGCGCCATCGGCATGGCCGATATCCGGAAATGCGGGCGAGGGCGCCCGCGCTCCCACGGGAGGATGCTCTCAGTGGA
>DAITQE010000375.1:0-4575 GCA_036833235.1 Opitutus sp. | reverse complement strand
CCGTAACAACGCCGTCCGATTCACGCCCGAAGTAGTTTACCGCCACGTTGCCCATAAGATTAATGGCCTCGGCAAAATTATGTCCTGGCGAGCGTATGTTGAGATGCAGCGTCCAAACCACACGCGGCTTTCGATCTTTGAGGTCGTGCAGATCGTAAGCGCGAAGGATCACGAAATAACGTTCGCTGGAGAGATCACCGCGCAGCGTGGCTTCGGTCGTGCTCTGAAAAGGGCGTGCCGCTAGCCTCCGCAGATAACGTCCGTAGCCGAGAAGCGTGATGTTATTGGCGTCGTCAAATTCGGCGGCAAACGAGTCGGTCCTTCGCTCAGCTTCGTCGAAACCGACTCTCATGTCGTTTTCACTTGTTACGTTCGCATAGGAATCCGCGACGGCCTGATCAGAGCCAACCATCAATGGAGTTTCGATGTTCGGATCGTACGTGTGCGTAGGCATGCTGCTATTCGGATCGAGTTGGGGCGCCGGCTGAGCGCGGGTCTCTTCGACGCTGATGTGAGGCTTTGTCACGCCCCAATGCATGACGACGACCAGGTCGGCACTTTGGATGTCTTTGGCGGGGAAATACTGCCTCTGCGCAAGCTCTTGCGCCATCAACTCTGCGAGTTTCCGAAACGTTAGCCGATCGAGGGAATGATCGACGGTCCTCCCTGCGAAATAGCGGCCGGCCATGAACACGTATGTTTCGCGGCGCGGTTGGGCCTGACCGAACTTCGCCCGCGTATAGTCACCCGCCGCCGACGAGCTCACCGCGACGTTGCTGTCGGCGAGCACGGCACAACCGACTCCGAAAAATGCCAGCGATGCGATTCCAACCACGGTCGAGGCACCGCGTATGCGTGAGTGGCTCATGCCAAGAATCCAGTAAGCGTCAAAAAACCAGACTAAAGGCAACAACGCTGCCCCGCGTACCGTCAGACAGACCGCGCGCCGTGGAGATTGTCGAATCGGCCGCGCGCGCCAGCGCCGTAGAAAAGACGCAGCAACGGGTTCGATCCGGAGGCGCAGCAAGAAAGGGTCAAACCTAACCTTTTGATATCGACACTTGCTGAGCTTTAGATGGGTGTTCGTGCATGGCGCGCAAACTGAGGCTCGAGTATCCGGGAGCGATGTATCACGTCCTCAACCGCGGAAACTATCGGATGGACATCTTTGCCACGCAGGGCGCAAAACAGGCGTTCGAGACGTGTCTATTTGAGGCGTGTGCGAAGGCGCATTGGCGGCTGCACGCGTTCGTCATCATGCGCAACCACTACCACCTCGCGTTGGAAACGCCGGAGGGCAACCTGGTCGAGGGAATGCGCTGGTTGCAATCGACCTATGCGAATCGTTTCAATCGATTGCGACGCGAGTCCGGCCACGTGTTTCACGGCCGCTATCGAGCATTGCTGGTAGAAGGACTGAGCGGGCTTGGGGCTGTGGGTCATTACATTCATCTGAACCCTGTGCGCGCAGGGATCGTCCCGATGGCGCGGCTCTCGGACTATTGTTACGGCAGCTTTCAGTATTTGCGGCAACCCAAGCGCCGCCCCGCGGCCCTTACGTTCGGAGCCGTGCTGCAAGCTGCGGGAGGTCTGTCCGACACGAAGGCGGGATGGCGAAGTTACGAGTCCTACCTGGAGTGGCTGGCAACCAACGAACCGGTGCAGAAGGAGCTTGCCTTCGCGCGAATGTGCCACGGGTGGGCACTGGGGAGCCGCGAGTTCAAACAGGCGTTACTGGCAGAACACAAGGAGAAGATTGCCGGCCAGAATTTGGAAGGCGACGTAGGCGCCGAAATTCGGGAACTGGAGTGGCAGACGGCTTTGGAAGCCTGCCTCGCGCGCGCAGGCAAATCGATGCACGGGGCTCGTTCGGAACGAAAAGGCGTGGCATGGAAAGTTGCGATTGCGGCGCACCTGAAGGCGACCACGACGGCTTCCAATCCGTGGCTGGCGGAGAAGCTGCACATGGGCGCGCACGCTGCTGTCAGCCGTTACGTCGCCGAGTGCAAGGCGGGGGAACGCAGGGATGCGCGGAAGTGGATCGAAAAAATAGCAAAAGGTTAGGTTTGACCCCTTCATACAGGAGCACTGCGAACTGTCCGAGGCAGGTCGGCGCCTGCGAAGGTTGAACTGAAGGGGCTTCGCTGCATCGTGGGTCGCCCCGGCCCCAACGCTGGCTTGCGTCGCTTGTCGGCGCCGGCCGCTCCCACAAAATTACACGTTCTCATGCGCATCGGCAGCCTGCATATCCTCGATATTGCTATCGTTTTCATTTACCTCGCCGCTGTCGTATACATCGGCAAACGCGCCGCCGCCGGCAACAACTCTGAAGAGGGCTTCTTCCTCGCCGGCCGCAAACTCGGCAAGCTCTACCAGTTCTTCCTCAACTTCGGCAACGCCACCGAGCCTTCCGGGGCCGTGAGTACCGCGAGCTTCGTTTACCAGCAGGGCGCGCCCGGTTCATGGCTCTCGTTTCAAACGGTATTCATGAATCCATACTTCTGGTTCATGAACGTCTGGTTCCGCCGCGTGCGGCTCACCACGGTCTCCGATCTTTTCGAAGACCGGTTCGGCAGCCGCGGACTGAGCCTGTTCTACGCGCTCTTCCAAATTCTCGTCGCGTGCGTGTTTCTCGGATTCGCCAACGTCACCGCGTACCGTATCGCGTCATCGCTGGTCGTGAAACCCGCGGCGACTTACACCGTCACGGATCGTTCGTCAGTCGAAGGCTACAACCAGCTCCGCTTGCTCGAACAGCAACAGTCCGCCGGCACGCTTCCATCCGAAATGAAGCCACAGGTGGACGCTCTGCGCGAGCGGCGCGCGCGCGGGGAATTGCACAGCTACGTTACGATCCTCGACAGCGGCCTGTTCTATACGGTGTTCGCGATCGTGGTCGGCACTTACATCGTGTTGGGGGGCATGGCCGCGGCGGCCGTCAACGAGGGGCTGCAAAGTATTCTGATCATCGTATTTTCGATCCTACTCATTCCCACCGGACTCCACGCCATCGGTGGCTGGCATGCCCTCGCGCAAAAAGTACCGGCCCGGATGTTCGATCTTTTCGGCTCCGGCGGCGCGGGACAATTTTCAGTTTTTAGTCTCTGTGCGATCCTGCTCGTGAGCATCGTGCAGAACGGTGGCCTCAGCCACAACATGGGTATCTGCGGTTCCGCCAAAAACGAGTTCGCGGCGCGCAGCGGCGTGTCAGGAAACTACCTGAAACGTTTCATGATCATCCTCTGGGCGTTCGCCGGTTTGATCGCTGTCGCGGTCTTCGGAGTGGGCGGCCTTTCCGATCCAGACGCCACATGGGGTGCGTTGTCCAACGCGTTGCTCGGACCCGGACTAATTGGGCTGATGCTCGCCGGTGTGCTGGCCGGAACGATGTCAACGCTCGCGGCCAAAGCGCTGGCGATTTCGTCGCTCTTCGTGCGCAATGTCTATCGCCAGATCTGGCCGGACATCTCGCAACAAAAAGGCGTCTTTTACGCCCGCTGCACCATCGTCGTGGTGCTGGCGCTCGGCGCGACGTCCGCGTGGTTGATGGGCGATTTTCTATCGATCGTTAACCTTGTGCTCACCGTCAACCTGCCGTTCGGCGCGAGTGTGCTGCTCAGCTATTTTTGGCGCCGACTCACGGGTCCGGCGGTGTGGGCCTGCGTGATTCTTTCGACGCTGGTCATTCTGGTGATTCCGTGGACCGCGGCGAAAGTTCCGTCCTTGAGCAACAACCAGAGCCTTGCCCAAACCAGTCCGACGCCGACGGGCGCACCCGCGGGCGTTTACTTTGCCAACGTCGTCCACTCTGATGAAAAGGATCTCTCGAGTCCGCTCATCGGCTCCGGCCGCTTCGATTTCGAGTGCTGGTTGATGAGCAAGGTTGGCTTGGACGCGCCCGCTTTGTCGCCCAGTCAGCATCTAACCGCGCAGTTCTTTTTCGACGGCATCTTTCCGTTTGCCGTGCTCATCATCGCGAGTCTCCTTACGCGCCCGACCGACCCTGCACGAGTGGCTCAATTCTACGGCAAGATGAAGACGCCCGTGGGCGACACCCCCGAACTGGAGGCGGCAGGCATGGAGGAGACGCGAAGGAATCCCACGCGTTTCGATCACACGAAGCTCTTGCCGAAATCAAATTGGGAATTCTGCAAATGGGACCGCGTCGACACGATCGGCTTTCTTGCGTGTAGCGCGTTGTCGGGTGCGATCGTCGTCGTCTTCGTGGTGTTCCTTCGCTGGGCCGCGCCGTGATGCATGGCGTCGGAGACCACACCACCCCGGATTACACCGATCGATACGGATCAAGGCATCCGCGGTTTCAAAGGCCTGGGTTCGGCTTTCACCCTAGAATCCTTGAACGGCAAAACGTGCTGTGAATAGGGCAAGTTTTCGGATCGGAAAAGACCTAGTCAGAAAAATGTGGGCAGGAAAATAACGGAAGAGGTGTGAGATAAAATTTCTCTGTTGGAAAATTTCGGCAAAAAAAGGGCTAACAGAGGAATCACTTGAAACGGGCTTTCATTCGCTCTGGGTCCGATACCCCGAAGCTTGCTTCGGCTTGGTTGGCATGGG
>DAITQE010000374.1:0-4578 GCA_036833235.1 Opitutus sp. | reverse complement strand
AAACTGGCTGTAGTCCAGCGCGATCTCCATCTCCTGACAGCGGCGCGAAATCGCAATGCCCGTCCCTCCGAGCACGCCGCGGAAATTGCCGTGACCGGGAATCGCGACGAGATCCGCGAACGCCAGCCGATGTCGCGCGAAGCCGCGGCGCGCGTAATTGCTGTAGGTGTAAGCGAACGGGCAGTACGCGAAGCGCTCGCCACTCGCCAGCTCTTCGTAAACGCGGATCGGATTCCACGTGTCGACGACGATCGGCACGTGCACGACCAGCTCACGCATCATTTCGAGCGCTCGCCGGCCGGTGGCGCGATCGACCCATTGCTCGCTCGAATCGAAGACACGTCCGCCGAGCGAAACGCAAAGGCCGATGAAGTTCAGCAATTGGTCGACGTGGAAACCAGGCAACGCGACGAGGCCACGGCGGGCGAGCGCAAGCACGTCATTCCACGTTTGCGGCACGGTGGCGCTGGCGCGGTCGAGCAGATCCGGTCGGTAGCTTGCAGCCGGCGTGGCGCCGTCGATCGGCAGGGCAATCAGCGACTCTCGGAATTCGTAGCTGCAGAAAGACGGCCCGACCGAGTTGGCTCGTAGATCGTCGAGAAACAATTGCGGTACGAGCGGACGCAGATCGTGAATGACATTTTCATCGAGCGCGAAACCGGCCCAAGGATGGTCGATGACGATGAGATCGTAATCGCGCGCGAGGTCCTTGACGTTTTGATGACCGAATTCGTGGAGCGTGCGCTTGCGCCACTCGATGCGAATGTTGGGATGCGTCTCCTCAAAACGCTGCGCGGTCGCCACCAGTGGCGGAAATGCGCGGCTGTGATCCCAAGTGATACCACGGAGCTGTAGTGGCGAACTCACGTGAGGGAGCGAATGATGACATTGCGGCCGCTCTTCGCCGACTGGCATGCAGCCTCGATGACTTCCATCGACGCGAGGCCGTGGATGCCGGGTGAGCCGTTTCTGGCAGGATCGAGGACCGACTCGATCAAGTTCAGCGCAGGCGCCTGGCCCGGATAGATGCTATTTGGATCGAGTGACGGATAAACTTCACGCCGATCGGAGAAGTCGATCAGCGTCATCGTGCCCTTCCATAGTTCGAGCTGCAGAATCGCTTTGCTGCCGAAGATGCGTACTTCGTAGTTGCGCTCGCTTAACGGCGTTGCGGCCGTGCTGGCGAGCGAGACGAGTGCGCCGTTCTCCAGCTTGATCGTCATTGCATTGTAGATGTCGTTAATCGAGCCGTCGCGCTCGAAATGCGCGAACACCTCAGCCGGGCGCTGGCCGGTCAGAAACATGAGATAGGCTGCTGCGTGCGACACCTGGCAATAAATCTGCCCGCCCCCGGCGATGGCAGGATCGTTGTAGGAACCGGCGCGCGGCTCCACGTAGACATTGGACATGCCGTGTGTGGGCGAGGTGTTGATGCCCTTGAGCAGCTTGTCGACGGGGTTGGTCATCATCATCGAAATCATCTTGATCTCACCAAGTGCGCCCGCGGCAATAAGCCGTCGCGCTTCAATGCCGTGCGCCGTGAAGTGCCAGGGGCAACTGATAAGGAGTTGAAGATTTTTTTGCGCGGCGAGATCGACCAGCTCACGCGCCTCGGCTGCGGTGAACGTCATCGGTTTCTCAATCAGGACGTGCAAACCGCGCTCAAGCGCCGCTTTTGCTTGAGCATGATGAACGTTCGGCGTGCTGGCCACGATTACCGCGTCCAGCTCACTGAGCGAAAGCAACTCGCCAACGTCGGTGAACGCGTGTTTCGCTCCAAAGTCTCGGGCGATTCTCTCTGCTTTGTCTTTTTCACGGCTCTGGATGGCGACGAGTTCCGCTGCGGGATGGCTCAAGATCGCCGGAATGTGCGCGCTGGTTGCCCACCAGCCAGCGCCGACGACGCCGCAGCGGACATTTAATGGAGGCCGCTTATCCACAATATGGAGACAGAAGTTCGCGCTTCAATTCCACCCCGAAACCCGGCCTCGACGGATCGAGCGTGACTCGTCCGTTCACAGGAAGCGGCTCGCCTTCGAGTACGCTGAAAATGGGCTGGATGTCCTTCCCTTCACCCACCGAGAGATACTCGGCATAGGGCGAGTTCGTATTCGAGAGGACGAAATGGTAGTTATAAACTGAAGCCCCGTGCGGAATGACCGGCATATCGTAAGGTTGCGCCATTGCCGCGATGCGCCGGGCGGGGATGATACCGCCACACCACTGGATTTCGGGCTGAATGATGTCCGTGGCGTGCTCGTGTATGATATTATGAAAAGCCTTGGGATGGTATTCAAGATTGCCGGTCGCCAGGAGGATCGGCGCGATACGCTCGCGAAGGATGCGGTTGTTCTCCGTGGCCCAGCCGTTTTGCAGCGGATCTTCGAACCATTTCACGTCGTAGTCGCGCACGCGCTCGGCGACGCGAGAGGCAAATTCGATGTCCCACGACAAATAGCAATCGATCATGATCTCCATGTCATCGCCAAGATCGCGCCGGAGCTTGGCGATGAGTTTCTCCATTTTCTTGATACCATCGCGCCCGCTCTCGACGCCCCACGGCGCGGCGATCTTCACGCCAAGAAATCCGCGGTCGCGCCAGTGCTCCGCGTAATCAGGGTGAATCGTCACGTAGCAAGGAATGCTGTCCTTCGTCTGCCCGCCAAGCAGTCGATAGACGGGCTGATTCAGCGCCTTGCCGACGAGGTCCCACAATGCGAGTTCGACGCCTGCCATCGCCATGCTGGTAACTCCGCCCAAACCGTAAGGCATCGTCGAACGGTTCATCTGATCCCAGATGAGTTCGATGTTGAATGGATCCTGGCCGATGAGGAAGCGGCGGAAATGTTGATCTATAACCGCGCAGGCGAAAGCACCACCGCCATAGTTTGCCGCGAAGCCCGATACGCCCTCATCGGTGAAAATCTCGATCGCATACGGATCCTGGCCGCCGCCCATCCAAAGGCTGCGGATCCGGGCGTATTTCGGATGCACGGACATGGGGTTCGAAATGAGCGTCTGCGCCTGCCAGCCGCCCCCCCAGTATTGTGATTCGCCCACGGCGGCACCACGTGCGCCCGTGTCGCCCGATTTAATTGAGTAAAGTTTGATGTCGGTAATCTTCATGGGGAGATGAACGTTCTTGCCCCACCGGGACCTTCACGCAAAACGACACCATTCCGATTTCACGACATTCGATGACTGGTTTACGACAACGCGATGAACGGCAGAAGCAGCCGCACGCGACGCACGTCGCGAATCCCACTGGTTCGTTTTACTATCTTCCCGTCGGCGACGGCATACGAGCTTGGGATTTCTACGTCACGAGCGTGGGCACGCAGACCTATTTGGCCGGCGACGCATATCCGAAGTCGGGGCATCCCTCACTTTATGATTTCGACTGGCGCAAAGGCCGAACGCTTCCGGAATACGCGATTGTCCTGATCACCGAAGGCGAGGGAGAATATGAATTCCGCAATTTACCGCTGTCCCGGTGTTCAGCTGAAGACGCCTTGCTGATCGCACCTGGACAATGGCATCGCTATCATCCCCTGCCCAAAACTGGCTGGACAGAACTGTGGATGTGCGCCGGCGGTGAATATTTGCACCGACTGCGGAGCAGAAAATTGGTGTTTACGAAATCCAGCGTTTCTCTTGGGGCGCGTTTTGGTGACGCCCGAAGAGCCTTGCTGGAACTGCTCGCGGCTGTTGGCCGCAATCCAAACTACAACGGTCCATTGTTCACGGCCAAGGCGCTGGAAATCATTGCTCTGATTGCCGAGGTGAGCACGGAGCCAATCTCTGCGAGCGAGAAATACGAAGTGCGCGATCCAGACGTCAGCAATGCGATCGAGTTCATTTGGAACAATAGTCATCGTCCGATTCGCATCAATGATGTAGCGATGTCAGTGAGTCTCCAGACGCGCACGCTCGAGCGTCGGTTTGCCGCGTGCCACTGCCGTGGCGTTCGCGAGGAAATCGAATGGAGCCGATATTTTCGAGCCCGACATCTCTTGAGAGACACCAGGCTGCCCATCAAGGAAATTGCCTATTCCTGCGGATTTGGAGACCCGCGACGTATGATCGAGGTATTCCGCCGTCGCGATTCTCGATCGCCGAACGAAGTTCGCGCCCAAGATTGAAAGCTGTCGGCTGACGTCCGATTCAAGGCTGTCCACGAACAGCGAGCGAAAGCTTTGTGAGGCCCGAGACGCTTAGTCACTGCAGATGACATTCGCTCAAGATTGCAGTTGAGAAAATCGGCACCGCAATTCCGGCGACGATCAACCAGTGAGCCCTCTCGCCCGAGCCTTTGATCTCTGTTCCCTCCCCTCAGGCAACTCTCGTTCTTTCGTGCGCGCGTTCACTCCCGGCAGGTCTTCGGTAAGCGTCGAAAAGGGGCAGCAAACCGGAGGCAACAAATGGGAGGACCGAGAAAAATGGGCTAATCGGGGAACGAATAGTTATACCGCATTTGAATTCAAACGAAGAAAACTTTTCCCAAGCGGCTTGTCGAGCCCGCGAAATCGCTCCGCTCGTCCTTGGGCGCATCTTCGGGTGGTCGGTTCGAATGTAGGG
>DAITQE010000373.1:962-4592 GCA_036833235.1 Opitutus sp. | reverse complement strand
TGACCGCGTTGCAACACCGGTTGCGAAGCCAGGACGGGATCGTCGGTTTCGATCAAGACAACAGTCGCGGTATAAGCCAGGGACAGCGCGTATGGAATCTGATAAAAAATGGACCAGATGCGCGACAGTTCGTCGAGCGTCAGCGCCTGCGGTGTGAATTTCACCTGCTCCACGGCATCGGCGAGATTCGATCCGCTCATCTTGTCGCCGTTGTCGTCTTTGCTGACCGCAAGAATGCGTTCGCGCGTCAGACCCGGTTCGGCGAGCAATGCGCGAACGACGGCACCGAGCATCCGCTGAGGTTCGAGTTTTGAATCATCCCCATAGAAACTCAGCAGATAATGCAGATCCAGCGCGCTGGTCGGACGGCTGACGACCCGGCCTGGGGCGTTGCGGGTTGGAAGATCCGAATTTCGCAGCGCAGCGTTCGGCGTTACCTGATAAAGAAAGAGATCAACGCAGGCCGGCTTTGCACCGGGATCCGGCCGTTGCGTCACCGCGGTTGCGCTGTCGACAGCACTCTTCACCGCGCTGTCGAGAATTTGCGCCAACGCCTTCGTCACGGTTGCCACCGCAAGGTAATTACTCACCGTCGGCCTCCTTCGACGCGGCGTTGGAGGTAGGTCTCGAGGCTCATCTCCGGCCCTTTTTTCGGATTGGTGCGAGCGGGCGCGGGCGGCGCGAACGCCCGCACTTCGACGCGTCCAATCGTCACATTGATCGACGGGGCAGGCGCAGAGTTGGTTTGAGATTGGGACGGCCTTCTGGATTCTCTGTCTCCGGTGATCGGAGCCGGACGGTCGATCATTTCTCGCGCCGCGCGTGATGGGTAAACGATTGCGCCTGCGGGCATCGTTTCAGCTGAGCGCGGGCGGGGGAGCGTTTCGCGGGCATGAGGCGGTTCAGCGTCGCGCTCCATCGGCGAGCCAGCGCGCGAGCGCGACTGTTCGCCAAGAGATTCCACCGAGCGCGGAGTGATCGCGGAATGTGCTGAAGCATGAAGGGCGGGAGAAACGGATGCGAATGCGCTAGCTGTCGTGATTGACGCGACGCCATCCGGCCTCGGGGGCGATGCCGCATTGAATTCGTCCGCTGCTGTAATGCGGGCCGTGGCGCTTGGCCGTCGCGACGCAACCGGCGCGTGGAGGTTCTCTCGTTCCGATCGCTGCAGAATCGATTCGCTGACGGCAGGCGCAGGCAAATTTGGCGGAGCGGTCGCTGACTCGGTTGCGAGTTCGAGATCGGCCGGCTGGTTGGTCAAACCGGTGGCGGGTGGCGGTTCGAAAATCGATGGGATCTGCGGGCGCACCGCCTGAGATGGAACAAACGATCGCGCTACAAGATTGCCCAGGTAGTCGCTCATGACTGGATCATTTCAAGGTAGGCCTGCCGCCGCCACGGGCTCAACGCGAGGATGTCGGCTTCGCGCCAGCCATACGCCGACGCAAGCGCGTGGATATCGTGGAGCGTCCGTACGGCCCATGCGTGAATCTCGCTCCACAGGTACGAAACGATATCCAGAGGCGACACCCAGACGTGTCCGCATTTTGGACACGACACAGCCAGCTGGATATCACCCTGCGGATCGAGGTCGGCCATGCGTTCCGATAACGCGGTCGCCACGGGCTCCGGCAATTGATCGACGGTGGAGAGCGCGCCATTCACGTGCGCTTCGGCCACGCACCGGCGCAACAAGGCTGATTTTTTCGCTGGCGCGTCGGCGGTTGCGTCCAGTGCAGCGAGATCGTCGCAATTTGGCAGCCGAAAGCGCATCTCGTATCCGTCGACCTGAAGCACGTGCAGCCGATCCGGATCATGCACGGCCTCGGCGCGGATGTCCGCGATCGAAAAGTCTACCTCGACCGCCTGACGGCACACGGGGCACGTTGCGGCGCCGGTCAGACGCGAGCCGAAAATCAGTTCGCGCAAGCCGAGCAGTTCCTGATCGCGCTGGCCGATGCTGTACCGCGCGAGCTCGACGGTGGATTGCGCGGGTGAGGCGAGCGCGAGCAGCGAGAGCGCGCGCTGCACCTGGGTCTGGGAACGAGCCTGTTCCCAGACCTTCAAGAGCTGGTCTGCGGTGGGAGGACTTTCCACGCGAATGGATCAGCCGACGGGATTTGTGAACGCTGGCTCGCTCGGTTCGGGCACTTCCTGATCCCGTTCCCAACCCTCATTTTCCAGTTTGAGGTGTTGCAGGGCCACGGCGTTGGCATTCGCGTCGAGGTCGGGCAGTGACTGGTATTCGGAAACCCAGCACCGATAGACTTTGTAGGCGAGGGAGAGTTGTCCGGCTTCGTTGTACACTTCGAGAATGAGGTCCTTGCGGAAATCCTTGAGCGAAACTTCCGCGCCAAGCCCGGCGCCGACCTGCCAGACCTTGTTGGCCCATTTCTCGAACTCGGTGTCGTGCGTGACGCCTCGCTCGAGCGTGATCGCCTCGTATTCAGTGCGACCGGGGGATTTTCGGCTGCTGCTGGGATCGCCGCCATCGCGGTGCTTGACGACTTCAGTGGTGCGCTTCAACGCGCTGCATTTGCTCACGCCTGCGACGTATTTCCCGTCCCATTTGAGGCGGAATTTGAAATTTTTGTACGGATCGAATCGCTGGGCATTGACGGTAAATTGGGCCATGGTGGAATCCTCTTTCAGGTTTCAATTTGTCCCGCCATTTGTTGCAGCTTGATGATGACGAACTCGGCGGGCTTGAGCGGGGCGAAACCGACCAGGATGTTGACGGTGCCAAGGTCGATGTCGTTCTGTGTCGTGGTTTCTTTGTCGCACTTCACGAAGTAGGCGTCCTTCGGGGACTGTCCTTGAAACGCGCCTTGTCGAAACAAGTTGTGCATGAACGCGCCGACATTGAGGCGAATCTGCGCCCATAACGGCTCGTCGTTGGGTTCGAAGACGACCCACTGTGTTCCGCGGTACAGGCTCTCTTCTATATAGAGCGCGAGGCGACGGACGGGCACGTATTTGTATTCGTCGGCAAGCTGGTCGGCGCCGCGCAGGGTTCGCGCGCCCCAAATCACTTTGCCGGCGTTGGGGAAAAAACGGAGGCAGTTAATCCCCAGAGGATTCAACATGCCGCTCTCCGCGTCATTGAGGTTCGCCTGCAAACCCTGCGTTCCGTTCAGCGCAGCATCCATTCCGGCGGGAGCCTTCCACACGCCGCGCTGCGTATCGGTGCGCGCCATGACGCCGGCCACGATTCCGCATGGGACAAAGGTGTCGAGTTGATCGCCGAGTTGCGGATCGGATTCGATGACTCGCGGAAAATACAGCGCGGCGTTACGCGCGGCGAGGCCGGTCAAATTCAACGCACTCAGCCCTGCCTTCGCCTTTGCTGCAGCCGTTTCCTTGTTTGCACCCCACGCCGCGGGCGGATCGACGATCAGCAGGGCGCGGCGTTTGACGCAGTAGGTTTGAGCGTCCTGATAAACCGTCGCCGGCGTGTCAGCGCTTCGGGTATCGGGCGGGATGCAGAGCAGGTTGAACAGATCGGCCTTGGCGAGCGCGAACATGCCGGTCTTATTAGTCTCATCGCCGACAAAATCGTCTTTGGCGGTGAGCGGATCGCTGTCGGCGCCGCCTGTGAATTTTTTGAACTTGGTCGGATCGGTTCCCGCG
>DAITQE010000373.1:0-952 GCA_036833235.1 Opitutus sp. | reverse complement strand
GGATCGGAAGGATCCTCCGCCGGCGCGGAATCGGCGGGACGAGCGGCGGGCAGGTCGGGCGTGCCGTCATTCTTCAGGAGAACGCGAACCAAATTCGATTCGTCGGAGAGCACACGGTCGAGCCGCCGTGAGCCAGCGGCGGCGGTCACGGCGACGTTGAGAAATTGTTCGACGGAACCCTTTCCCGGATTTTCGTAAATCGTGAGATTGAACAGATCGGCTTTGGCGATGCCGAAGCGGCTCGCGACGTCGTCAGTGATGCCCTTGGCATCCACGACATAGACGATGGTATTACCCCAAGCGCCCGGCCCGGCCGCTTCGAGTTTGATGTCATTGTTCTTCGCTTTGACGGCATTTTTAGCGAGTCGAACAATAATAGCCTGATTGCCGCCGTTGTTGTAGAAATCCCGCACCGCGTAGCTCAAGGGAAAGTCCATGCCGAGCCCGCCGAACTGGCGTTCAAAATCGCCATAGCTATTGATCGTTACCGGCTCGTTGACCGGCCCGCGTGAGGCCCGGCCGATGAATGCCGTGATGGAGGTGGCGACACCCGTGATGGTGCGCACGCCGCTGGGAATCTCTTCAATATAGACTCCGGGATAGGATACTTGAACAGGCATGGGGTCGTCCTTCTGATGATTTTAGTAACAGCCTAGACTGCTGGAAACCCGGCGTGGGTTTCCCCGCGATTCGGCAAATAATAGGTGGCCACTTTGTGAATACGTCCGATGCCGTGGTTTGATGCCCGGCGCCGGAAAGTCGGCACGAGAACTGGATGGCAGAATGCGAAAGCAAATACCGATACTTCGAGACTCTGGTTATAACCCGCCGTGGATCGGCGTCCTGGGTGTGCGACCGCCGGAGGTCTAAACGGCCGGCTGGTCCGGCACGGTCGAGAGGTTTACATTGGCGGAGCGGAAGGTGGTCGAACTGAACGCGACGAGTATATGCG
>DAITQE010000372.1:3971-4613 GCA_036833235.1 Opitutus sp. | reverse complement strand
CGTCATGGTAGGTCAGCGGCATGGCATTCATGTAAGCCCAGTCTTTGCTGCTAAGCTGCTTGAGCGTGTCGTAGTCGTTTTTCTTCAGGTGCGTCGGGTCACCCGTTTTTCGATAATTCAGTAACCGTAATTCGTGGTTGCCGAGCAACGAGAGGCGGGCGTGGGCCCGCGCAAGAGCAATCACCTTTGCGCTGTCCGGGCCGCGGTTGATCAAGTCACCCAGGAGGACCACACGGTCGTGGTGCTCGAGGTTGAGTTTATCCAGCAGATCGGCGAATTCGCGATAGCATCCGTGGATGTCGCCGATCGCAATCAGACGACCTTTCATACGAGCGGTAGGATGGTGGCGACGCGCATTATGGAATTTGACTAGCGTTCATTTTTTCGGGGGCTAAATACAAGACGCAATGGAACTGACTCTTCATCCGCTCGCAAAAATTTGTCGCGCCTCGGGCCGCCCTTTCGCAGAGGACGATCGAGTGGTTTGCCATTTGGTGCGCGAAGCAGGAGGGGAGATCGTTCGCCACGATGTTTTGGCGAGCGAGGACGCGAACTACGTTAAACCTGGATTCGTATTTTGCACGTGGACGGTAGCCTACAAAGCGCGGCGTGCAGAGGAGAATCCGGGCCGAACCTTGAAGC
>DAITQE010000372.1:0-3961 GCA_036833235.1 Opitutus sp. | reverse complement strand
GCTGAACCCAACGAAGTCAACACGCCGATGCTGCAGTTTCTTGCGTTGTTGCTGGAGCGAAAAAAAATTCTTCGACCGCGTGGCAAAACGGCTGATGGACTGCGTCAGGTGTTTGAACACGCGAGAACTCACCAAGCCTACGAAGTGCCGATCGGCGTACTCGACGAAGCGTTTTTCGTCAAAATTCAGGGACAATTGGATCTGCTCGTCGGCGGACCAAAAACAGCGGCCGCGCCGGTTGCCCAGCATGGTGCGGCGAGTTGAACGCGCCACGTGGGTTAAGGTGTAGAAATTCAGTTGAGAGCTGAGAGTCCAGAGTTGAGAGCTTGGAATTCCGCGCTTTACGCGACGACGGTTTGAATCGCCGCTCGCGCGCCAGCCGCCGCCATGAAGTAACGTTGGGCGGAGAACGGCGGTTCTCCGTCTGGTCGGGGCGGCAACACATAGCTGCCGTTTGATTGAAGTTCGCGCGCATCCTCGTTGTCGCGCAACTCGGAGGCGAGCAGCTCATCGATGAGACGCTTCCGCAGTTCAGGATCCGTCACCGGGAAAAGCGTTTCGACGCGACGGAAAAAGTTACGGGACATCCAATCGGCGCTGCCGCAGTAAACGAGCGGATCTCCGGCATTCTCGAAATAGAAGACACGCGCGTGTTCGAGAAAACGCCCTACGATGCTGCGCAGACGAATATTCTCGCTGAGTCCTTTCACGCCTGGCCGAAGACAGCACGTCGCGCGCACGATCAAATCGATTTTCACACCGGCGTGAGAAGCGGCGTAGAGATTGTCGATCGTCACAGGATCAACGAGCTTGTTCATCTTGGCGATGATCCGGGCGGGTTTGCCGGCGGCGGCGTTGTTCGCCTCGTTCGCGATGAACTCCTGAATTTTTGAATGCAGGTTGAACGGTGCGACCAGGAGTTGTTTGAACTCAGGCGACCGGCCGGCGCCCGTCAAGGTGTTGAAGAGCTGGGCGACCTCCGAGGTGATCGCCTCGTCTGTGGTGAAAAAGCTGATATCCGTGTAGAGCCGCGCGGTCTTCGGATTGTAATTGCCAGTGCCGAGATGGACATAGCGGCGGAGGCCGGTGCCTTCGCGCCGAACCACGAGGCTGCATTTGCAGTGCGTCTTGTGGCCTACGAGTCCGTAAACGACGTGAACTCCGGCTTCCTCCATTTGGCGGGCCCAATGGATGTTGTTCGCCTCATCAAAACGCGCTTTCAACTCGACCAGCGCGGTCACCTGTTTGCCGTTAATCGCCGCGTCCATCATCGCGCGGACAATCGGCGAATCGCCGCTCGTGCGGTAAAACGTCTGTTTGATCGCGAAGACGTTTGGATCGCGAGCAGCTTGTTCTACGAAATCAACGACGGGCGTGAACGAGTCGTACGGGTGATGCAGTAAAATCTCACGTTCACGAATCGCGTCGAAAATTGACGGATGAGTTTTTAGAAAGGGAAGGTCGGCCGGAGTAAACGGCGGGTACTTTAAGTCTGGCCGGTCGATTAGATCGTAGAGGCTCATCAGGCGCAGGAGATTCAACGGCCCTTGCAGCCGGAAGGCGTATTCGAGCGACAGGCCGAGATGGCCGCAGAGCGTCGTGAAAAGTGTTTCGTCCACGCCGGCCTCGATTTCGAGACGAACGGTTGCCCCGCGCCGGAGGTTGCGCAGTTCCTCCTCGATTTTCTTTAACAGATTTTCAGCTTCTTCATCGTCGATGTAGAGGTCGCTATTTCGAGTAATCCGAAACGCATGGGCGCTGTTGACCCGATATCCGGGGAAAAGCGCACCCGCGGAGAGCTTGATGATCTCACTCAGAAAAATGAATCGTTCGGGCCCGTCACTATCAGGCTCGATCTGGACGATGCGCGGAAGGATCCGTGGCACCGGCAGCACGACCATGAGCTTCTCGAGCTCCGGCGTGTCTGGATTGTCGAGTGAAAGCAAAACGTTCAGCGTTTTGTTTCCGATCTGCGGGAACGGGTGGGACTGGTCGATCGCCAGTGGAGTCAGGACTGGCAGGACCTGCGTGAGGAAATAGTGGTCAACCCATGTTCGTTCAGCATCGGTGAGTTGCGTGGCAGAACGAAAGACGATGTTTTCCTTGGCGAGCAGCGGGACGATAAGCTCGTGCCAGCAGCGGTACTGCTGGTCGACAAGGGTGTTCGCTGCCGCGTGAACGCGCTTCAATTGTTCGCGTGGGAGTAAGCCATCGATACTGACCTCACCGGCGGCGGCATCGACTTGTTGGACCAAGCCCGCGACGCGGATCTCGAAAAACTCGTCGAGATTGGAGCTGACGATCGCCAGGAATTTGACGCGTTCGAGCAGCGGGTTGGTCGCAGTCTCGGCTTGCTCGAGCACGCGCCGATTGAACGCCAGCCAGCTTTGCTCGCGGTTTGCGTACGCGGTTCGCCCCTCGCCGGGTGCTCTCGCTCGGGCGATCGACTTGCCGGCGGTCGCAGTGATCTTCGAGTATTTCTTATCGCGTTTGGAGGGAGGGGACATGAGGAGAGCTAACGACGTTACAGGCGCGTTGCCGTGAAACGAGTTGATTAGCGCCCGTAACGCAAACGTTACACGGCCGGCTTACGTTTGGCGAAGCTCGGAATCGAAATCCAGTCGTAGCGACGGAACTCTTGCTTGTGCGGTTCGTCACTCATCAACAACGCGCCACGCGTTTGGCCCGATCATGAAACAAATATTACCCTTGGGTTGGTTAGCCATGGCTACCTTCATCGCCTTTTTTCATCTGCCTGTTTCCGCTGCGGATTCGGCCGCAGAGAGTAATACGGAAGAACCAGAAGATACGCCGACGGTGACCTACACGTTTAAGCGAGGCGTCAACATCTCGCATTGGTTGTCGCAGAATTCCGCTCAACGGCCGTATGCCGCTCCGTGGTTCGGCGAGGCCGACGTGGCGTGGATCGCGAAGCAGGGGTTTGATCACATCCGGTTGCCCGTGGATGTTCGGACGTGCTTGACGCCCGAGGGGACGCTCGACGAAAAAAAACTAAAGCCGATCCAGGACGCGATTCAATGGGCGGGAAGCGTGGGCTTGGGTGTGGTGCTTGATGCGCATTTCCTGCCCGGAGCGGATTTCAATTCCGTCGGCGGCGACAAACGCGTTTACACCGATGAATCATTGCAGGCCCACGTTGCCGAAATCTGGGGCAATCTGGCCCGGCACTTCGCCGCGGAAGGGCCGTGGCTGCGGTTTGAAATACTCAACGAGCCGGTGGCGGCGGAGAACAAGCTACTGAATCCGTTTATGCATCGGATGTTGGCCGCAATCCGCGCGAGCAATTCCGACCGCGTGGTTTACGTGACGTCGAATAAATGGAGTAGTTTTTCCACCGTTCAGGATGTCGAGCTGCCGAACGACAGTCACGTTGCGCTCACGCTGCACACGTACGAGCCGATGGCATTTACGCATCAACGCGCATCGTGGGTCGGATTCAACGATACGCTGCCGCCGGTTTCGTTTCCCGGGAAGGTTCCGAACTTGAAGGGGCACACGACGGAGAACTTTCACCTTGGCATTCATGAAGGTGATGAGCTGACCGTCGCTCAGATCGAAGCGTCGTTTGCAAAAGTCGATGCGTGGATCAAAAAGAACGCGCCGAACATCGAGGTCTACATTGGCGAATTCGGAGTGTATCACGCAGCCGATCCGGACTCGCAGCGACGCTGGATCGCGACGATCGTGAAAGAATGCGAGAAGCGCGGCTGGGGTTGGGCCGTGTGGGACTACAAGGGCGGCTTCGCCGTGCGAAATGCGGATGGTAGCGGCACCGCAATCCTGCAGGCGTTGTTCAATAAATAACTGAGCCTACAGCCGCACCGGCACGCCGCGAATGCCGAGGAAGTTTTTCGCCTGCGCAATCGTGAACGTACCAAAATGAAAAATACTAGCCGCGAGCACTGCGCTCGCATGACCCCGGTCGAGCACGTCTGCGAGG
>DAITQE010000371.1:4266-4646 GCA_036833235.1 Opitutus sp. | reverse complement strand
TGTTGCAGCCGTGGCGGCACGCGGTTCAACCGCCACTCGTCACGGGCGCGGGCCCGCTGTCGGAAGCGCGACAACTTGTGGCGAAGGCGCGAGAACTATTCGAGGCGCCTGAGGTGACAAATCGCGAAAATATTCTGCTCGCCGAGAAACTTTGCGACAAGGCCGTCGAGCTCGATCCGGCCGACGCCGAGGTTTGGGCGGCTCGGGCGCAGCTTTCGTACACCATGGTTTCCTATGGGCACGATAAGTCTTGGGCGCGCATGCAAGTTTTGGCGAGCGACGCTGAGCGGGCGGTGGCCCTTGCGCCGAATTCGTTCGAAGCGCGACTTGCCATGGCTTTTTCACTCGCACGGCAACCGGCGCGGCGGGCCGAGGCCGAG
>DAITQE010000371.1:0-4256 GCA_036833235.1 Opitutus sp. | reverse complement strand
AGGCGTCCGGATTGATCACGAGGTAGTAGCGGGCCGAGGCCGAGCGGATTTACCGGTCGCTGCTGAAAGAAAATCCCGCTGACAAAAGGGTCCTGCGCAATCTCGGACACGTTTTGCGCTGGGAAGGGAGGGTTGATGAGGGGCTTCCGTTGCTCGACCAGGCCGCGGCGCTTCCGGGCGGCGACCCGATCGCATTGGCGGACAAAGCCAACGTCTTTTATTTTCTAGCGCGGCTGCCGGAAGCCGAGGAAGCGGTGGAGCGATCCATTGCCCAGGCTCCCACGGGGAGGGCCTATTTGATTCATACTCTCCTCCTATTGACCCTCCGGGGAGATACGGAGCGCGCGAAGGAGTCGCTGGAGCGCGTGTCGCTCGCGACGCTGCAGGAAAACCGCGGGGTCAACATCGCCACGCTGGTATGGCTGTGGCGCCGCGAACCGGAGCGTTGCCTCGAATTTCTGCGGAGCGTGCCGCAGGATTTTATCGAGGATATTTATTTCACGGGACCCAAATCGGTCTTGACCGCGCGAGCCCATCAGCTCGCGGGCCACGCCGAGGCCGCGCGCGCCGATCGGGAGGCCGCGCTGACCATGCTGGAGGGCAGAGGTCCCAATCAGAGGCTCGATTTGCGCGTGCTGCGGTGCGAGTTGCTGGCGCAGGTGGGCCGACAAGCGGAAGCCAGCCGGCTCTTCTCGGAGATCGAGCAGACACAACCTGCCGACTGGCGCAAATCCAGCACCGATGCGGTGAAGGCCCTGATTGCACTCGGGCGGTATGATGAAGCGCTGGTGTTGATTCCCGCGTTGATCGGGCGGTCGGACGAGCGAGGCGGCTATTTTACCCGGCCCGAGTTGCGGCTGGATCCGACATTCGATCCGCTGCGCAGCGATCCGCGATTTCTGGCGCTGCTCGTCGAACCCGCCGCGGCATCGTAAGAGAGCGCCGTCGTCGCGTCCGCACTCGACGCCAAATCCGTTGCCGTGTTGCCGCTGGAAAATCTCAGTCCGGATGCGGACAACGCTTTTTTCGCCGACGGCATTCAAGAGGAGATCATCGCGGCGGTTTCGCGACTGCCCGGTTTGAAAGTGATCTCCCGCAATTCGACGATGAGTTTCAAAGGCTGAGTGCCGCTGGCGGAAGTCGGACGGGAACTCGGGGTGCAAACGTCGTGACCGGCAGCGTGCGGCGCGCGGGAAACAAGGCGCGCATTCAGTTGGAGCTGCGCCGCGCGAGCGACGAAGCGTTGCTTTGGAACGGCGAGTGGGACCGGGAGCTGAACGACGTGTACAAATCGCTTGCGTGGATCACGCCTCCGGAGTTTTTCAGTGCAAATGGAATCGATTCCGGAATCCGCCGTGCAGCGGAAGGTGCTCATTGTCGACGATCAGCATCTCGTCCTCGAGACGCTGGGGACCATGTTAACGCGTGCTGGTTATCGGGTCGTCTGCGTGCCTACCGGGGCCGGAGCTCTGGCGGCCGCGCGACTGGCTTCATTCGATGCCGCACTAATCGATATCTACATGCCTGAAATGGACGGTTTCGAAACTGCGATCCGGCAGCGCGAGCAAAACGGGCGGCGCGGCCGAACGACTCGGATATGGCACATGACAGGTGTCAGCAGTCCCGCGGTGGAGCGCCGCTCAGCTCAATGCGGTGTGATGGGTCTATTCCTGAAGCCCTTCAATTTGGCCCATATGTGCAAGGTGCTCGAAGCGGGATTCAGTGCGCCCGTGCCTGCCATGGAAGCGGAGATCCCGGCTGCGCTGCCCCCGTTTGCCAAGGACGAGCGTCCCACGGAGTCAGGCGGGTAATCGCTGATTCAGCGGTTTGCCATGTTAAGTTACCTTGTGAGCTGAGCCGTCTCCGCCGCGGAGCCCTGTCGGAAGTATCAGCCGCCGTTCTTGATCGGCGGATACAGCCAGGTCCGCGCGCTCAACCCAAGTAGCAAGACGTATCGTGCCGCACATGGCGACTCTTGTCGGGAGTGCGGAGCGAGGCGAAAGGCGGCGAGGTTTAATCAAAATCAGCGCGGATCAGCGTTACCAATGGCTTGGGAGAAAATGCCGCGCAACGTTCGTTCGCCTTGAGTTGCGCGGCAAGCGCGCCACCTACACCGATCCGTCGAAGCGAATAGCTCTGCCTCACACCATCGGGTAAGCGAGCAGTGGTTCGTCCACGCGCTCGCAGCTACATCGATCGAGCCTCGCCGTCGTGTTCGCTACCTAGCGCCAGGCACCGTCCCGGCTTTCACCATAAACAGAGAATCGGGTTTAACGTATTTCTTGATCACAGTGTTCACCTGCGCCGCGGTTAGCGACTGAACCTTTGCCGGATATTCATCAAGCCAGGTCACGTCGTAGCCGCGATGGACGGCGTTCAAAAGGGCGCTCGCCATTCCATCAGTCGTCGCAAGCGACACTTTGAACGTTCCGACCAGGTCGCCTTTCTTGTCGGCGAGTTCCTGGTCGGTCACTCCTTTTTCAACCCACTTCGTGAGCTGGCGCTTCGTGGACGCAATTCCTTGCTCGAGATTCGCCGGAGCAAATGTGGCCGTGATGGACCAGTCGCCATCGGTGAACGTATCACGATTGAGGCTCGAATAAATTCCGTAGGTCAGACCTTCTTCGTTGCGCACCGTTGACATCAGCCGTGCGGTAAAACCGCCGCCGAAAATCGCGGTGCCGACTCGCAGCGCCAGAGAATCGGGATCGCTGTAGCGCAGACCGGTCGCCTGGCCCATCACAACGCTCACGCTTGTTTTATCCGGCATAAAAACGACCTGCTCTTTCGGAGCGTCGGTCGCGCCCGCCTTCGCGGGACGGATGACGTCCACGCCGCCAGTCCAGCCGGCGAACGCCGTCCCGATCTCCTTCTGAATCTGCGGCACGTCGAGATCGCCGACGATCGCGAGCCGGAGATTCGCCGGACCATAGTATTTCGCGTGAAAGGCCTTCACGTCGTCAAGCGTCGCACTCTTGATCGCCGCGAGCATTTCAGCGGGAGGCGGCTGACGATTGGGATGGCCCACCGGATAGACGGCTCGCGTGAACGCATCGCCGGCTTGATAGTCGGTATTCTCCAAGTTGCGCTGCAACTCGCCGGCGAATTGTTTCTTCATTTTCTCCAATTCTTCCGCGGCCAGCGCTGGGGAGCGGAGTTGTTCGGCGATAAGGCTGATCACCAGCGGCGCATCCTTTTTCAGGCATTTCGCGGTGATCGTCGTCATCTGCGTGGAGACTTCGAACGAGATCGTTGCACCGACGCGCTCGAGCTTTTCGGCGATCGCGAATTGGTCTTCTGTCGTCGTTCCTTTATCCAGGAGCATCCCGACCAAGGTCGGCACGGCGACGTTGCCGTCTGCCGCGAAGGCATCGCCGGCGGGCAGCGAACCGTGGATTGTGACGACATCTTTTACGCCCGTTGGATAGGCGATCACATCGATACCGGCGATTTTGCTGCGCACCACGCGAGCGGCGATTTGGGCGTGGAGGCAAACGGAGAGCATCGAACCGATCGACAGGCTCAGGATCGTGAGTTTGAGGAATCGGCTCGCGGCGAGGTGCAGGGAAAAGGGGCGATTCATGAAGATGGTTTTTTAGGTTTTGGAATTACTTCGCGTGACCTGACTCCCCCGCGACGAGTGGGATAAACCAGCCGGTCGTGCTTTGGTCGATATTGAGATACTTGTTCGCGACGCGTTTGATGTCGGCGGCCGTGACTTTCTTGGTGGCTTCTTCCAAACCGTAGTAGAGCGTCCAGTCTCCGACGGCGATCCACTCGTTGAGATTTCCTGCGATGCTAAACGAACCGTCGCGTTGAAACGCCGTGTCGGCCAGATATTTCGCAATGGCGGCCTGTACTTCAGTTTCGGTGACGCCGTCGCGCTTCAGCCGTTCGATTTCGTCCACGGCAATCTTCTCCACCTGCTCATGAGTGACGCCGGGCGCCAGCGGCACGAAGGTGAACGTGAGCGACGGATCGTGCGTCGCATACGGGAAAACATACACGCCCGTGGAAAGATTTTTGTCGGTGATCGCGCGATAAAGCCGGCTGTTTTTGCCATCGCCGATGATCGCGCTCAACAGATTCAGCGCAGGGAAATCGAGGTCGGTGGCGGCGGGAATTTTGTGCGCGATGGCCACGACGCCGAGCTGGCCCGCGCGCTTGACGATCACGCGTCGCGCGCCGCTTTGCTCCGGCTCCACGGTATAGAGTTTCGGAATCGGCTTTGGCGCCCGAGGGTAGGCGCCGTAATA
>DAITQE010000370.1:0-4656 GCA_036833235.1 Opitutus sp. | reverse complement strand
CTCCACGCCTTGCATCAGGCTGTGGTCCTGATTACTGACTTCGTATTTCCATGCGCCAAAGCGGCCACGACTGTAAATGCCCAGTTTCTCCAGTCCCGGCAGCACCACCCGCAGGATATCATCGCGCTCGAGCGAGGGCGTGGGATATCCGTGAACGGCGCGATACGTCCACGTCGAAATAACACTGGATCGATCGTCAAACAAACCAGTGTTGAGGCAGCCTTGAATGCTGTCCTCGACGAGGCGTGACTGATCGACCGATTTGTATGGCGACTCACTCGTTTCGGTCATCAGCGACCAGGTGGAGTGGCTGTCCGGAACGTTGTTTGGACTGTAGTTGGAAAACAACGTCGTGCGATAAAACGGGCAGTTCGGCTCGGGAAAGTACATCCAGCACTTGGTCCGGAGTTCAGCTGACGGCTGGCCTTTCAAACCGATGCCCACGATGTTCGACGTGGAGTACTTCAGCCGTGAGGCCGGCTCGCTCAGCGCGGGCTGAGCAGGGGACAGCAGCTTCGTGCTGACATCCAGCGGCAGCGTGGAAATGAGCGTCTCATAACCAAACTCGCGACCGTCTGCGCAACGCGCGACACGCTTCTGCGTGTCGATGGATTCAACCGGCGCGTGAAATCGGAAATGGTCGTCGCCAATCAAGCACGCGACGCTTTTCCAGATAGCGCCAGTCCCTCCGTGCTTGGGAAATTGAAACGTGTTATTGGGGCCCCAGGAAAGGTCATCCTGCTCGAGCACGACGTTTTTCATCACGCGTCGAACATCCGTGACAGCGACACGTTCGCCTACCCAATGGTGCGACATCTGCTCTGGCGGATACGCCCATACTTTGAGGTTGTAGGGGAGCATGAACGCCTCGGACAAGCCGCTGCCGAAGCGGGAAAGAATCCACTCCCGGAAATTCGCGGGAGGCTGAGCGGCGGCCGAGTGAAGATTGACCGTGATTAGTCCGTCCAGGCACGCCCACAGTTTCTCCTTCGGTAGATAGCGGATGTTGTTCTGCACGGGATACGGCACGAAGCGTCCGTCCATCCAAGCCCAAGATTCGCGTTGATGCGTGAGCCACCCGTCGGCGCCAAGCGCTTTGACCATGAGTTCGTCGAAATAATCGTAATGGGAAAACTGTACATGCCCGCCGATATCCCACGTGAACCCGTGATCGTCGGTGAAACTCGCGGCGAGTCCGCCGGGCAGGCCGGTTTGCTCCAGTACGATGAAATCCGTTACACCAAGTTCCTTGAGTCGATACGCTGCGCCCAATCCGGTTGGTCCGGCGCCAAGAATGAGAAAGCGGGTCTTTTCCATGTTCGCTTGGATCCTTCACACTCCAACGGGCAAAACCTTTGGGCCACAGAGGACACAGAGCTCCGACACAGAGTTCACGGAGAGAAATGCTTCAAAGCAGAGTCCTTGTCCTCTATCGGCATCAATTCGCTTAAAATCATCCCAGCACCTTGCGGCCTCCCGCTTACTCTGTGTCCGAGCTCTGTGTTCTCTGTGATCCATGCCTTGGTGGATTGGCGTATTGAGTTATTCAGGTCAGACGACTCGGGCGAGTTTCAGCTTCAACGCTGGGACGTTGTTGGCCAGAATGCGTCGGAACGCCAGGAGTTCGCCGACGCAGCGGAAACAGACTCGGATCAATTTCCAGCGCACGATCGAGACGGTGCCGGTTTTCCGGTCTTCGTGAGAAACGGGAATATGCATCAGGTCGGCGTCGATGCGGGCGGCCAACACCGCGAGGAAAATATTCGGCGCGAACGTTTGAGGCGGGATGATTCGTAGAGCTTCCTCGAGAAAGCCGGTTTCGAGCAGCCGAAACGGAACATTCGAGTCTTTGATGTAGCATCCGTACAGGAGCATCAAAACGAAGCGGAGAAGGCGCGTGATGATGAGCCGGTGCAAAGCGTCATGACGAACCACGCGAAACCCCAGAATGCAGGGAGACTCCGTCCGGCGCGCCCACAGTCGTGGGAAATCCGTCGGCTTGAATTGGTCATCCGAATCCACATGAAAAACGTAGGCCGGTTTCAGTGCCACCGCTTCCCGGTAGCCGCGAAGCAGTGCTCCGCCATGGCCGGAGTTTTTTTGATGAATTACGCGGAGTCGGGGCTCGCTGGCCGCGAGCTGATCGAGGGTTTCGCCGGTGCGATCGCGCGATCCGTCGTTGACGACGATCATCCGAAACTGGGCGCCAAAAGTGCGGTTAAATTCGCCGATCCAGCTCGTGACCACCGCTGCGATGCACGCCTCCTCGTTGTAAGCGGGCATGACGAGGACGCATGGGAAAGCGGGCTGGAGTTTAGAGAAGGAAAATAGGTCAGGCTGGTCCGCGGTCATTCAGAGAACGTGAACTGCACAGAGGCCGACGGGTGATTGCAATTCCGCTCTCGGTAAAACGCGCGTCGCGGCAATCAGAGAACCGGGGCATCGCAGGGACGAAGCGACGATCCCGCTTCCAACTGGGTCTTATGTTTTGGAATCGGCATGTGTAGGCTGCCAGCTTGCTGGCGCGATCGAGGCGCGAGCAAGCTCACGGCCTACCTGCAATGGGTTTTGCGATCAAAACGCAAAGCCATGGGAACGTAGGGAGGAGCGGCTATCATATTTCGAACCTGTCGGTCCAGAGAGAGCTTGCAAAGATGATGCAAGGATGGTGCAAGGATGAACGAACCCAATCAGATGCTACGCCGACCGCAATCCCGACTCAAATGGCCACTGTCAAACTCAACTCAGCCCTGCAGCACCTTCGTGGCGCCATCGACGGTTATGTCTTCAAACACTATCGCTATGGTATCGTCGTGACTCGCGTTCCGCGAATGGATCGGGTGACGCCCTCGGCAGCGCAGCTGGCGCAACGCGAGCGCTTCCGCCAAGCCGCGCGGTTTCATCGTTCGGTGCTTGCCGATCCAGCGCTGAAGAAGCGCTACACGACAAAGGCGGTTAAGAAAGGCCTCCCGCTCTCGGCCGTGACGCTCGCCGAATTCATGCGGCGAAAACCGGTAGTTCGCTAATTCGGAGAGTCAACGGGCGCGGAGGCCGAACCGTCGCCATAAGAATTCGATCCAAGCGCTCTTTCGGAGATAGCGAATGAGCCGCGGATGGTTTTCGATTTCAGCAGGTGGGAGTAAGCGACCGAACGTGCGCAGCCGCAGCGCATCGATTTCTTTTTGGCCGACAGACTCCATTTGCGCGGACGTCTTTTGCGCGGAGTGAATCCGGAAGCACGCGAGGAAATACGGGACCCGGACGATCTTCGCTGCCGCCGCCTGAAATCGCAGAAGCAAATCCCAATCCATTGCGAATTTGAACGACGTGTCGATGCCGCCGACCCTATCCCAAATCCGTCGCCGCCAGAACATCGTTTCCTGCGGGACGAAATCGTTCAGCCGCAGGACCTCGTCATCATGCGGTGGTAGAAACCAGCGACCTATCTCGCGAGAGCGTTCGTCCACTACAATTCGATGTCCGTAAATCACGTCGATCTCCGGATGTCTTTCGAAAAAAGCGGCCACGTAGGCGAGGGCGCCGGGTAGATAAAAATCATCTGAATTGATCCATGCCATCACATCCTCCGGACGGCCCGTCGTCCGTTCAAACGCCCGGGCAATCGCATCGGCCTGTCCGTTGTCCGCAACACTCGCCCACGAATGAAGGCGCGGACCGTATTGCTTAAGCACCGCTGCCGTGCGGTCCGTGGAACCGCCATCCTGGACCACGTAATCACATTTTACGTACGGCTGTTCAAGTACGCTACGGAGGGTCTGCGCCAGGAAATCGCCATGTTGAAAAGAGGGAGTGACGATCGCAATCCGCAGGGTGTGCGGCTGGCCTGATGGTTTCGGAAACGTTTCAAGCTGGAGTGGCCGGGCGACGTGTGAAGGAGAGGCCAACATCTGATAGGCCAGCAGCGTGGCGGGTGAGGCGGCCAGCCATCGGCGGAGCAACAGCCCGCCCGGTACCTCGATGGTTTTGTCCAGGAGTGTGGCGCGTTCTGATCCGGCAAGCGCTTCGATCAAGAGCCGGTGCCGTCCCGACGGAAGCCGAACGCGCGCGGTGAAGCCGCAGCGACCGTCGGTGAGGCACGGATACGCGGCGGCCACATCCGGTCGTTCTTCGTGACTGGTCACTTCCCAGACAACCTCTCCCGCCGAGATGCGAATCCGGACGGTACGGTTGTCCAAATCGAAACACCAGCCGCGAGCCGCCACGCAACCCTCGGGCAGGCGGTCAGGCGGGCTCGACTCGAGTTGATGCACAAACGGCTGGGCTGCGCGGGTAAGATGAGCTGGGCGACGAGACAGGCGGTAGTCGGCTGGTGTCGCGGCAAAATGGGGATTATAGAAGCGATCCCAGCCAACGCTCCCTGCCGTACTGAGACCGTTGAGGGCTGGCCGCGGGTAATCGCGCCAGTGAAATGGCAGCGTCACACGTACTGCGGCGCATACTCGGTTGAAATAACCGCTACTCGAAAGCGCCTCACAAAAATCGAGCCATGATTTCGCCGACGCGACGTGGTTCAGAACAAGGCTGCGCCGCACCGCAATACACCACGGAGAAACCGCGGCAACTTCGCGATTGCAGAGCAGTGAGCCGTTGAAGCCATCGCCGGATACGTCGAAACCCAGCATGATTGGCTCTGCG
>DAITQE010000369.1:0-4665 GCA_036833235.1 Opitutus sp. | reverse complement strand
TATCTGTCCCATGTTTTCGGGACAGGCGCTCATGCGAAATAGATGTCAATCTCCCTTCGCTGCGCTTTGATCTCGGCGCAATCACCCCTCTCTACCCTGAAAGCTCGTGGCTCATGATCGGAGCTCCGCACGAGATCAGGATAGCAAAATCGTTACCCTAGTATGACCGCTAAAACGGCGATTGGATTGAGTCGTAGCTCCGCCTGAAACAAAGACGCATACGCGCTTCACGGGAATGGATTCCTCATGATCACGTCTCCGGCTGTCTCGCCTCGCGCGCCTCTCCGCGGGCTGATGTTTGCCGCCGTCACGTTCGCACTTCTGCCTGCCCGGCTTTGCTCGGCTGACGCGCCCATCGCGGTATTCACTCAAACTTTCAACGACTACCAGCGCACGCGCCTGCCCGACCACTCGTTCAAGCCTGAGACCTACGCATTCGGCGAGGGCGGCACGGGGGGCTCGACGAGCCGCGCGCCGGGGCGAGCAAACTCACGTTCATGCGGGTCGCGCGTGCGGCGGCCCTCCCGCTGGCCCAAGCCAACTACGTGCCGTCGTCGAAGCCCAACGAAACCGCTTTGCTCATCTCCGTGTTCTGGGGCCGCACGCTCGGCAGTAGGGGCGCCGCCCACTCTTTCCTCGCCTCCGTTCAGCCCGGCTACAGTGCCGCCCCGGTTGGCCGCAGCAGCTTCGGATCTCCTCTGGGCGGCGCCACTCCCGGTACCGGCCTCCACTCGGCCGCAGCCGCCGGCGCAATCCTCGACGTCTCCGCGGCCAGGCAGGACGCCCTCATCGAGCAGGCGAGTCTGGATAATCCCGTCTACGACCGGATCGACGACAGCAACGCCCGCATCGTCGGCTACAGCCAGGCTCTTTTCCAAGCCCGCTATTCCCCCCAAACGTTCATTTCGCGCGAGGTAGAGGACGAGGTGGCGCGGAACCGCTATTACGTTGTGCTGCAGGCCTACGATTTCCGCCTCGCCTGGAAGGAAAAAAAACTGAAGCTGCTTTGGTCGGCTCGCATCAGCATCGAGGAAGACAACAACGATTTCGACCAATCGCTCGATCGCATGCTCGCGACTGCGGCGCAGTTGCTCGGCCAAGACAGCGACGGCCTGCAACGCCGCTTCGTGCCCAAGGGGAGCGTCACCATCGGCCCGCAAAAGGTGATCGAATATTTGCCGCCGACGAAGTAGGCGCGCGGTGGCGGCTCACGAGGAAAGGCGGACGATGCACGGCGTCGGCATGACCGCGTGTTGTAATGTCTCCGGTACGCGTCCTGACCAAGTTTCCGGCGTCGTAGCGACGAAAAGTCGGCCACCCGGTCCGAAACGGCCCGGCTGCTTCGTCGGAGTAGGAAGAAGCCGATTACCAAAACGGGTTTCACTCCTGTAGTCTGTCTGCGCGCGCCGGTTACTTCGCCTTGAGGTTTTCGTCCAGGAACGTCGCGATCTGGTCCATGCGCTCCCCCGCTTCGCTGTAGGCTTCGTTCCAAGTAAATAGGTTGAGATCTCCAAAGCTTACGGAACGAGGATTGTCTTTGAGTTTATTGAACATGAACCAAGCCTGTGATTCGATGGTGACATCGGTGACAGAGACATTTCGCGTGGAGAATACCGGAAAATGAATCTCCTGGTGCCGGTCCAGCAGAGAAGGCGGATGCTGGTTATACTGCTGCAGCTGTCTCTCGAGCCAGCGAAGTTCAAACCAGTTCGAGCTGTCGGCTTTTCGGAATGCCTTTTCCCAATCAAAGACGCCCCCTTGAATAACGGCACAGCGATAAAGATCGGCTTTTCCCAACGCACTAGACAGCGCGAGATAGCTGCCAAATCCAATCCCAAAGGCCGCGACGCGCTTGGTGTCCACCAATCCGGTCTTGGCCAGCGCACTGATGCCGTCCGCCACGTCGTTGTTCATTTTCTGGAAATCAAACCGGTCTTCCGGGGCAAAGCGGGAGTCGTAGCCCTCGCTGCCGCGGTAATTCGGCACAAAGATGGCGTAACCATGGCTGGCTAAGAATTGAACAGCCGGGGCCCATCCCCACGATTCTCGAGCGTGCCACGGACCACCGTGGAGGGCGGCCACCAAAGGCACCGGATGTTTTTTCGACGCATTGGGCGGCAAAGTAACAAGACCCTCGATCGTCAGGCCGTCGCGCGTTTTATAGCTCATGATCTGCATGGGACTCATCCGCGCCGGATCGATCCATGGCGCAGTATTCTTGACCAATCCGAGGGACTTCTTCTCCCCATCAAGGAAGTAATAGATCGGAGGATGCCGGTCTGATGCCACCTCGATCAGGAATTTCGTCTCATTGATGTCCGTGCTGACGATCCTGGCGAGCGAGCCTTTGAACTGCTGATCGATCAGCTTTTGAACCGCCCTCTCCGTTTCGCCAAACCAGACATCGGGAAGGGTCACCTTCGCCACGCTCACGCCGACAATCTCCCGAGTGCCTCGCTTGAACACGATCGACGGCAGACAATCGTGTTTGGGATCGCGATAGATGACCTCGCCGAGTTTACCGGTTGCTACATTCAGTAGCTGGATCGCCCGGGTTTCGCCTTTGCCAGCCGGTCCGAGGACCAGCATCTCATTTGGCTCTCGTCCGATTTCGATGAGCTCGATCTCTTCGAGGTTCACCGGGCATTCCACCCATTTCCGGTCTTCATAGCGGTAGAGTTGTCTCTGTCCGTCGTCCCGCGAGATCTGGCAATACGACAGTTCGCCATCCTGCGGCGAATACCATCTGCGGTCGATTTGGCTTCTGCCAAGTTGTGGCTCGGTCCGACGGTCCGAGGCCCGGAGAAACCCCGAGTCTGCCATCAAGCCAAACTTATATTTGGGAACGACAGTCTCTACATGCAGAAGGTGATCTGGGTCCGAAACCTTGACCACTCGATTTTCAGACCAGTCCAACGACAGGTGCTCGTTGCTGATCCAACTGAAAAACGGAACGTCCACGTGGGTCAACACGACTTTGCCCGTGGCGATTTCGCAGACCACGAGGTTCGACCTCAGATCCTCACCCTTGGTCAACGCGGCGAAATATTTGCCATCTGGGCTGAGCTCAGGTTGACCAAACAACGGAGGCCGCACGAAATCCACGGTGGGGACCGGCTGATCCGCAGGAACGGGCTTGTCGCGGTCCGGCAAGTAATTCTTGGCGGCAAAGCTGGGGTTGATTGCGGCAAGAGCGACGCTCAAGCCTACTACTAGATTGACGAAGGTGCGCATGGGCGGGGGTCGGGGGTCGGCAGCAAGGCCGGCGTAGATTCCCCGATCAAGCCCCAAATGCGTGGCCGTCACCCCGCGATGTCCGCTTCACCGAGCAGCCGGGATCGGCGCATTTTGCTGATTCACGTTCGCCGCTTTGTTCAGGCCGAGGTGGCCGTCGCACTGCTGGTTTTCACTCTGGCCACGAACGCCAACGTCGAAACGTTCGTCTATGCCACTGGCCGTTGCTGCGACATGCTCTGGAGCGAGGTGGCGAGCGATTCGTCGTACCGACTTGTCGCATGTTTTGGGGACAGGCGGATGGATGGGATCGGTGTTAATCTTTCACTTGTACCCCCCGCGCACGCTTTCGCGGGCCGGGCGCCGTGCCGTCAATCCTCAAGATATCTCACCTCGAAGTTGCGTCCCGTATTCAAGTGTCTCCGGATGGTTCTGTTGTCGTCAGCGCGCGAGTTCGCGCGATTCGTGCGAGCACAAGACCGCTGCTTTTCTGAGAGGGCGAATGCTTGGGAAAAGCGCTGCAAAGCGATGATCGACGATGGCGTGTCCGCATCCCGATGCTGTTTGGTTGCCCGCTTCAATTTATGTCCGTCCAATCGAACTTCTTTTCTCTTATCGCTGCAGTGATGCTCTCGGCCGGCGCGACGGCTGTTCCAGCCGTCGCTGCTGACAAGCCGGTGGCCACAGCCATTTCCGATCGGATTGTCGCCGCAGACGTCGGCAAAGTATCCGGTCCGATGAATCGGATGGCGGAGTTCTGTGTGGGCGCTGGGCGGGCGAACGAAGGCTTGCGGGCCGACTGGCAGCGGCAGCTCCGTCGCGCGCACGACGAGTGTGGCTTCCGCTACATTCGCTTTCATGGATTGTTCTGTGACGATATGGGCGTCTATTTCGAGGACAAGGGGCGTCCCATCTACAACTGGCAGTATGTCGACGAGCTGTTCGATTTTCTCCAAGGCATCGGGATGAAGCCCTTCGTCGAACTCGGTTTCATGCCGGGCGCAATGGCGAGCGGCTCGCAAACGATCTTCTGGTGGCGCGGCAATATTACGCCACCGAAGGACTACGCGAAGTGGGAGGCGTTCATCGCCGCCTTCGTGCAGCACTGCACGGAACGCTATGGTCGTGATGAGGTGCGCTCGTGGTATTTCGAAGTGTGGAACGAGCCCAATCTCGACGGCTTCTGGATGGGCAATCCCGAGAAGAAGCCCTACGAGCAGTGGGCCCCAGCGGCGCGCGCCGAGTATCTCAAGCTCTACGCCACGACCGCGCGCGCGGTGAAATCGGTCGACGCGGCGTATCGCGTCGGCGGCCCGGCGACGGCGGGCGAGGGCTGGATCGATGAGACGCTCGCGTTTTGTGCCGAACAGAAGGTGCCGCTCGATTTCGTGAGCACCCACAGCTATGCGACCATGAGCGGTTATCTCGACG
>DAITQE010000368.1:0-4695 GCA_036833235.1 Opitutus sp. | reverse complement strand
AAAGCGCCGTTCACAGGTTCGACGGCGAGTGCGGCAAGAGGCGGAATCGAATACACCCGGCTGGTGCTCAGCAGCACGAAGCCGGCGCGGTGCTGCTTGCAGTACTCCAGCATGTTCACGGTGCCTGTGAGATTGTGTTCAATGAGCTGGCGTGAGCTCGTCTTGCCGTCGACGCCAGCGAGGACGCTGGGATTTGCAGCGGCATCGATCACCCAATCGGTGGTCGGAAGTGGCTCGAGATCACTCGCGGCCCGGAGATCGCCGTGAAAAAGCTTGATGCCGAGTTTTTTTAGTTCGTCGCGATTGGTTTCGCTGCCCGGTCGGATGAAGTTATCGAAACCGAAAATTTGGTGTCGGCCCGTTGCAGCAAATGTCCGTGCCAGCGTGCTACCGACGAACCCGCACACGCCCGAAATAAGAAGTTTCATCTGCGATGAAACAAACACGGCGCGCAGCCCGGCGGAAGGCGAAACTGTTTGAGTGCGCGAGCGGGACTACCCTCAACGCTTGGTGTAGGTAGCGCGCTCGCCGCGCTACGTCCGCGTCGCGGACCTGTTGCGCGGCGAGCGCGCAACCTACAGTTAAATCCAGGAATCGCTGGGTTTTCACACGGACTAGGACGCCCCTGGCAGGTAGAACCAACAGGATTGCTCTGTATGGCTTGAATTCCTTGCAGCCAGTTCCGCCCACTTACCGCTTGCTCGAATCAGCCGGAGTTGCCTGGCCGGCTTTGCGGGCGGCGGCTTGGCGCTGCGCTTCCTCGTATGCTTTTCGCTGGCGTTGTCCTATCTCCAGCAAATCGGTGACGAGCATTCGCGCTTCCATTTCTTTTTCCTCCTGAACCGACATCGGTGCGGTTGGAACGTCAACGGGCGGCTGCGTAACCGCTGCGGCAGGTCCGGCCGCTGTCACGGGCTGCGGAATGACCGATGTTGCCGGTGGGGCGGAAACGACCGCCGATTTCTTCATCGTGAGCGTTTGCAATTTTCCATTCGCCCGGATGACTGCCTGGTCTTTCGACGCATCGTAGCTGATGGCGGTGATGTCGCCGACCGTCTTGCCTACCTGTATCCAGAAACTGCGTTTGTCGCTCGTGCGCGTGATGCCAACCAGCGTATTTTTCCCGACGACCGTCATACCCGTCAGGCTGTACGGCGCGTTGACGTTAACGGCGGTCGGAGCGGCATTGGCCGGTGGAAGAAAGGGAGAATCCTTCGGCGCCGATTGAGCAGGCAGCGAATTCACCACGAGCAAGGTTGCGAGCAGCCAGCCCCGCGCATGACCGACAAATTTGAACCGTGGCATGATAAATGGAAAAGGACCGGCAGAGAATGTTCGACAACTGTTTCGACGCGATGGGGTGATCCTGAACGGCCACGCAGGAGAATAAACAAAAAAAGCCGGCCTCTTGGTTCGACCTCACAGCCTTTCGTTTTGAGAATGCAATCCGTTGCGTCGTAGGCCGCGAGCTTGCTCGCGCTCCAATCGCGCCAGCAAGCTGGCGGCCTACACGTTACAGTCTCGAAAAAAGGCCGCTACTGCGCGCTCTTCGGTCGGCGCTGCCAAGCTTCCACGATTTGACGAATCGTTTCTTCGAGCGATTGGGTGATGTCCCACTGCGGGTAATGGCTGCGCATTTTTCGCAGATCCGAATAATAGCAGATGTGGTCGCCAATCCGGTTTTGATCGAGATACGTGAACACCTGCGCGCGGCCGGTGAATTTTTCCGTGATCTTGAATGCCTCCAGGATGGACGTGCTGTTGGCCTTGCCACCACCGAGATTATAGACTTCGCCCGCGCGCGGCGCACCCACGAAGGCCGCCATGAAACGCGCCACGTCGAGTGAGTGGATGTTGTCGCGCACCTGTTTGCCTTTGTACCCGAAAACCTTGTACTCACGGCCTTCGAGATTGCATTTCACCAAGTACGAAAGGAATCCATGGAGCTCGACGCCGGTGTGGTTGGGACCCGTGAGACAGCCGCCGCGAAGACAGCAACAGGGCAGGTTGAAATAGCGTCCGTATTCCTGCACCATGACGTCGGCCGCAACTTTCG
This sequence comes from Opitutus sp., assembly GCA_036833235.1. Classification (GTDB taxonomy): domain Bacteria; phylum Verrucomicrobiota; class Verrucomicrobiia; order Opitutales; family Opitutaceae; genus Opitutus. The sequence continues at coordinate 2,639 of DAITQE010000368.1, read as the reverse complement.
ACGCTCCAAAAAGCGAATGCTTGGACTGGTCGATCGTGAACGTCTCGGCGATGCCGTGCTCGTATGCGGGATCGGCGTAATCCCAGCGGGTTTCGAGCTCTTTTAATGCGATCCGGTTCGGGGCATCGCCGTAAACTTTGTTCGTGCTCATGTGCACGAATGGCGATTCCGCCGCCGCCTGGCGCGTCGCTTCGAGCATGTTCAAGGTTCCGACGGCGTTGGTGTCGAAGTCGTCGAACGGAATGGCGGCCGCCCGATCGTGGCTGGGCTGCGCGGCGGTGTGCACGATCACATCCGGCTTCACCGATTTAACGAGCGCAAGGACTCCGGCGCGGTCGCGGATATCGAGTTCGTGGTGCACAAAACCTGGCAGCTCCGTCGCGAGCCGTTGCTGGTTCCAGCGCGTGTCGCCTTGGGGGCCGAAGAAAACCGCGCGTTGATTATTGTCCACGCCGTGAACGGTGTAGCCGAGTTCGCGCGCGAAATAAACGCAGACTTCGGAACCGATGAGGCCGGACGAGCCGGTAACGAGAAGAGTTTTTGCCATGGGATGATTACGGACGCTAAAGAGAAGAGCCAAAAGCACCCGCGGTCGGCTGACCAGCGGTTTCTTCGATCATCAAACCGTGGCGCGGCGAGCACGCCACCTACGTCTGGATAATGGCAAAAAGCTTGTCGGCTATCGGCAACTCCCCGACGTTTGCTTGTCCTGCGCATGAGTACCGATTTACCCCTTCATTTCGACTGGGTCAGTAAGAACGACCGCCAGGCGCGGCGCATTCAATCGGGATTTCACCGCGAAATCGCCGCGCTGCTCGGGCGGGTCGTCCCGCCAGGCAGCCGTGTGCTTGAAGCGGGTTGCGGCAATGGCGAACTGCTCCGGGCCTTGCGACCTGCGCATGGGCTGGGCCTCGACATCAGCGACGGAATGCTGGAGCGGGCGCGGGCGAACACCGCCGGCGGTACCTGCGAATTTCGCAAGGCGGACGTCTGCACATTCCGCCCGGATGAAACCTACGACTATCTCGTGCTCGATTTTCTGGTCGGCTATTTGCCCGATGTGCAGGCGTGCTTCGAAGCGTTGCGCGGCGCGGCGCATGCGCGGACCCGTCTTTGCATCACGTCCCTGAATACCGCGTGGACGCCAATGTTGGGCCTGGGTCAATGGCTTGGTGCGGTGACCCGGCAGCCCCCGAGCAACTGGATCTCGACGCACGATATGAAGAACTTGCTGGAGCTGGCGGGGTGGGAGGTTGTCCATCAAAGCACCGAGCAACTTCTGCCCTTTCGCGTTCCGTTGCTGGGCTCATTCTTCAATCAGTTTTTGGCGCGGTTGCCGGGGTTCCGTCATTTTGGTTCGAGCCTTTATCTGGTCGCGCGTCCGTTTCGCATGCCGGTCGCCCCAACCCTGAGCTGTTCGGTAATCGTCCCGGCCAGGAACGAATCAGGCAACATTCGCGCGGCGCTCGAACGGATTCCAGTGATGGGCTCTCACACCGAGGTGATTTTTGTCGAAGGAAACAGTCGCGACGATACGTGGGACGTTATCGAACGGGAGGTGGCGGCGTACAAAGGGCCGCTCCGCGTGCGTGCCTTGAAGCAGCCGGGCCGCGGAAAATGGGATGCCGTGCGCACGGGTTTTGCGGCGGCGTCGGGTGACGTGCTGGTGATCCAGGATGCCGACCTTACGGCGCCGCCAGAGGACCTGCCCAAGTTTTTTTCGGCGATCGCAACGGGCGCGGCTGAGTTCGCGAATGGCAGCCGGCTCGTTTATCCGATGGAAAAAGAAGCGATGCGTTTCCTGAATTTATTGGGAAACAAATTCTTCGCCCTCGCGCTGTCGTTCACGCTCGGGCAGCCGATCAAGGACAGTCTTTGTGGCACGAAGATGCTGCTGCGCCGCGACTATGAGCGAATTCTCGCGCGGATCGCGGTGCTTGGGGATTTCGATCCGTTTGGAGATTTCAACCTGCTGTTCGGCGCCGCGCTGTTGAAGCTGCGCATCCGCGACGTTCCTGTGCGCTACAAGGACCGCACGTACGGTGAGACCAACATCTCACGGTTCAGCCATGGCTGGCTGTTGCTGAAGATGACGGCGTTTGGATTGATAAAGCTGAAGTTCGGGCGCGGGTGATCGGCCGAAGATGCTGAGTGCGTTGCCGCGAATCGTGCCGACTTGGCAGGCTTCGCGGAAATAAGCTTCGCGGAAATAAGTGCCTCGACCACGTTTGTTTCACTGCCATCGTGACGACGGATTTTTTCCAGCCGCCGATGAGCCTATTCGCCTCCTCTGTCATTTCATCTGACCTCCGCACCCGGATCGAGCAGTACCCTGCGTGGTACCACGAGTTCGACTTTGGCGATGGTGTGCTCTCGCGGCCGAAACATCCGCACCGGGATATCTGGCGCTCCATCGAGACGTTTATCGAACCGGTGTCGTTCGACGGCAAGGACGTCCTCGATATCGGCTGCTGGGATGGCTACTGGAGCTTTCTCGCGGAACGGCGGGGAGCTTCGGGTGTGCTCGCCACCGACGACAATTCGCAACACTGGACGATCACAGCTTCGGGAATCGGGGCGCGCGAAACTCCCGAACCTGGCGAAGGCTTTAAACTCGCGCACGAGGCTTTGCGCTCACG
>DAITQE010000367.1:0-4708 GCA_036833235.1 Opitutus sp. | reverse complement strand
GTCCTACAGCGATGCTAACCACGGCCTCATTTGCGTCGTCCGTCGTTGCGGTAATCGGCGCGTTGATATTTTGGTCAAATCCTTCGCGACGGGTAAACAGAACAGTCTGCCTGGGCTCCATACATATCGCGATTTGGCTGGGCTGCTTGCACATCGCGATAACGGTCGCACCCGTGTATGGAGCATTTTGGGTGAGGTTAACGAGCGCGGTCGGTTCGTTGTTTCCGCTGAATCTTTGGCTCATCAAGGAAAGTATTGTTCAAACGCGCTACGACTCAGCGGCGACTTGGCTGCGACGAAATTGGGGTTTGGTTGTTGTTTGCGTGGTGTTCGTGGTCATCCCCTTCACCGACTATTTCATTCCTTCTCGTTCCACCCCCGAGACTCGGCTCTTTGGTTGGGCCTATTACGCCTATACATGGTTCCTGCTCGGGGTTTACGGATTTCTGATTTTTAACGCCTACAGGACGAGCAGAAATCTGACCGGTGCGCACCGGCTGGAGTTGCAGATTTGGCTGGGCGGCGGATGCGCGATGCTCATCGCGATCATGACCACAATGGCGCTTAACGCAGTCACGGGCGACCGCATGTACATTCGGGTGCAGCCTTTGTTCACCTTGCTGTTTTACGGCGGCATCTCGTATGGCGTAACAGCACATCGCATCTTCAATGCACGGCAGATTTTATTGGTCGTCGCGGAGAAATCGATCTTGGTTATTACGGTCGCGGCAGTCGCCTATTTTTTGGATTTCAGCCTCAGTATATTTTTGCCCGCGACGTTGGCGTTCCTTGGGACCACGGCAATGACGTTGTGGTTCGCGATGACATTGAATGGTTGGCTGAATGCTGCCTTTCAGTTCTACCCCCAAGCGACTGCGGCCCGACAGGCGGCATTTGCGACGGCTGCTCGCGAGTTGAATGTCGAGAAGTTGGAAAAAGCATTTCTGACGACGCTCAAAGGGTGGGGACACGCGGAGCACGCGATAATTTTGGTTGGGGCGAACGGCGCGCTCAAAGGAAGCGGTGTTGAGCTCACTGCTGAGGGTCCGGTGGTCGAGGCCCTGCGACAGTTGCGGTGGGCGACTCCCGAACGCCTGGCGCGCGAGCGCGTCACGCGTCCGCGCGCAGCATTGTCGAAGTTCATGGCGGAACACGATCTTGGCGTCGTGGTGATCGGCGAGGGCCCAACACTTACGGCGCTTGTGGGAGTTGGCATCGCCGCTTCCCGGCGTCCCTTTACCTATCCACAGGTAACTCAGTTGCTCGAACTGGCTTCGATCATCGAAAGTGCTCTGGAGCGCGCTCATTTCTCCGTAAAAGCGCAGCACGCCGAACAACTCGCGACGGTGGGTTTGCTGGGGGCTAGTTTTGCGCACGAAATCCGGAACCCACTTGTGACGATAAAGACCTTTGTGCAGCTTCTGCCAAAGCATTATCAGGACCCCGTCTTCCGGGAAAAATTCTTTTCGCTGATCGGCGATGAGGTCACACGCATCGATCGGTTGACGGAACAGCTACTCGATTTGGCGGCACCCCGGAAATATCAAGCCCAGGATATCGAGCTGCATCCAATCCTGTGGACCACGCTCGAATTGGTCGCCGCCAAAGCGACCGATAAACGCATCAAGTTCCTGAATGATTTCACCGCTTCGCCGGATCGCGTGATCACCGACGCGTCGGCCACGAAGCAGGTCCTGCTCAATCTTTGTTTCAACGCAATCCAAGCCGTTGAAACCATGGACGGTGAACGCGTGGACGGCGAACGCTGGGTCAAAGTCTCCACCCGCAATATCACCAAGGGCATCGAGGTCCTCGTCGAGGATAGCGGACCTGGCATTTCACCCGAAATTAGGCCGCGGCTGTTCCAACCGTTTCAATCCACCAAGTCATCCGGCTTTGGGCTTGGTCTGGCTATTTGCAGTGATATTCTCGCGGGGCTTGATGCAACCATCGCCGTTGACCCGTCCGAACCCGGACGTGGTGCCACGTTTCGCATCGTTTTCCCATGCCCAGCCTAGTCATCCTCGCAACCTCCGACACCGCGCTCGCCGACGTGTGGGAAAGGCAATTGCCTGCGGGACGCACGGCTTTGCGGATCGCCTCCCACGTGTTGCCGACGGGCATGACGGCGGGATTTTCCGCAGTGGTGGTGCTCGACGCCACGGCTGAAACGTCGTTGCCGGGATCGCTGGTGAAGTGCCCGACGATTTTCATCGGCGAACCCCGCAGTCTTCCCTTCGAGCAGGCGAAAATGGCCGGTCGCGCCCGGGTTTATTTGTCGTACGAAGAAAGCACGACCCGTCTGCGCGAATTCCTGCCGTTGGTGGAAGAGCTCGCCGAGAAGCAGAGCATGGTGGAAATGCTCACCGACAAAGCGCGCCGAACGGAGCCGTCACGTCCGCCGACTCGTCCTTATGGCGGCGATACGGCAGAGTTGTGGGATTTCCTCGAAGGCGCCGTGGAGAACCTCGATACGCGTGACCGTTTGATCGCGGAGTTTCGCCGCGCGTCGCGCTATCTGTTGAGAGCATCGCACACCGTGTTTTTCCTCCGGGAAACCGATGGCTTTCGCGCGGACCGTGGCACCTCGTTCTTTTCCACCGACGATCCCTTGGTTGGTTTTTTGGAAAACCACCCAGCCGTCATTGACGGCATGCTTTGGAACAGCCCCGCGGATCCGGTGGCCGAACTCGCGGTGCGAAACCGGCTGGCGCTTTGGGGCGCGCGCCTGCTCGTGCCGATTCATGACAACGGACGCCTGCTCGGACTGATCGCGTTGGGCGTGCGTGACGACGGACAACCCTACGACGAGTCCGACCATCACCGCGCCGTATTCTTTGCGCGGTTGTTGCGCCATTTTCTCGCAAAATCTGCTTACCTTGGGCGTCTGCACCAACTCGCGGAACAATCGCGAGTCGGCACGAAATACCTTCCTGGAACGTTGGTGTTGGGCCCCGACGAGACGGCGCCACGACATGCGCCGCTGGTGGTGCGCGACTTGATCGGGCAGGCCCGCCGCTCAAAGGAAGTCTGCCGAATATTGCCAGCAGTTGGGCAACCGTTCCGCGCGTGTGCAGGCCTGGTCGCAGAGACCGGCGGCGCTTGGGCGTATTGGGAAGAAGCGAGCAGCGAAGTTCATGACGCGGCGGCGCGGCAACGCTCAGGCCGCCGCAACTTGCTGCGCGAGCTGGCCCTGACCCTCAGCCATGAATTGGGCAATGCGCTTGTTTCGCTTACTACGTATCGGCAGAGCAGCCCCGACCAGCCGTTGCCGGCGCCGCTGGTGGAAACCGTCAAAGGCGACGTCACCAAACTCGAGGCGTTGAATCGTCAGCTCGGGTTGATGCAGACGCTGCATGAAGCCGACGCGGAGCCAACGGACATCCGTGATCTCGCTCGCACGATCGGCAATTCTCTCGGAGTCCGCGTGGAGGTGGGTCCCGATCCGGTGATGCTCTCGGTGAGCCGGAAGCTGGTGGATTTTGCGTTGCGGGCGTTGATCGGCACCATCGCTGAAAATCGCGGCGAACTCGGTTTGCGCGAGCTTTCCCTGCAGGTTCGTTCGACCGGTGCGGGCGACGAGCTCACGGCGCTTTTTTCGATTAAAGGTCGCCAGCTCGAACTCGAAGGAATTTTGCCGGAACCGAGCGACGGCGAAGTACCAAACCAAGGACGCGTTGGCGTATTTCTCGCGAAGGAAATTCTCCGTCTGCATGCGGGCGAGATTCACGCCGGACCCGGCTTGGAAGGAACAGAGATTTTGATTTCGCTCCGCAGTCTGTAGCCCGGATATTTTACACACTCCTCCCCAGTGCAGCCACACACTGTGCAAAATCTGTTCCCTCGTTCGCAGCCCTTCCGAATATCCGGGCTAATGGCAAAACCGTCAGGCGGTTTTGATTTAGCCCGCATTTTCGACGGAGGCTCAATCGAACCATGTCGCTTGCGAGTACAAGCACCCATCGCGGGCATTTTGACTATGAAAAATGCGGGCTGGCGATGACGTTTGCAGATCGAATGTCAGCTTGGGCGGAAAGCGAACCATCGGTTCGGGCGCTTGTTATGATCGGGTCCCAGACACGTGCTGACACAGACGAAGTCTGGCGGGCGGATGCCCAATCGGATTGGGATTTTCAGATCGTTACCTCACGGCCGAAAATGTTCGAGCGTTCGACTTGGACGCAGGCGCTGGACTGCACGCTGCATACCTACGCTTTGCGTCGGGCGGCGATCGGCGGAGTGCCGAAGGTCGCTGCGTTGTTCGCGGACGCGGAGGCGGATTTTGTAATTTTGCCGTTTCGCAAAATGAACCCGTGGCGAATTGCAGTGGCTCGAGGCTTCCATCGCAAGTCTCTGATTCTTCAGCGCCGACTGCAGGATCTAGCCGTGGTGGTGCGCCCCGGCTGGCGGTTTTTGAAAGGCGCGAAAACATGGGAACCGCTTTACCGCCGGGCCGTGGCGGACGTCGGTGATCCACGCCTGAATGACGCGGGGGTGCGCAATCTGGCGGACAGCTTCGTGTGCGACGCGGTCTGGACGTTGCGCAAGATCGACCGTGGCGAGTGGCTGGCGGCTCAACGGATGCTTCATCGTTCGCTCGCTGAAACAAATTTTCGATTGCTGCACGAATTGAAGATGCGGCGTGACGAGCGAAGCTTTCCCGAAATTCGGCGCGGCGAACGAATTTTGCCTGCGCAGGAGCTCGAGT
>DAITQE010000366.1:491-4718 GCA_036833235.1 Opitutus sp. | reverse complement strand
GATCCGCACGCTACCGGGTTGCGAAACGGTGAAGTCTCTCAACCTCCGCGCCGGCTGACACCGCCCAAGCGCGGAAGAGTTCCGGGTTCAGAGTTCTGGGTTCCGAGTTTCCAAACTGTTTGCCCGACCGCCATCTTTGAAATGGCCCTCGGAACGACGACCGCTGCCTGTTCATGCCTAAAAGTAAAAAGCTCCTGGGCATTGCAGAAACCAATCTCTGGGGTCCGGGGAGCGCACGCGGGACGCGCGCGCTCCCCGGACCAATGCAACCAGCCGAAGCAAGCTTTCCGGGTATCGACCCACCGCGAATCAAAGCCAGCGGTATATTTCCGAACCCGGAACCCTGAGCGCGGAACCCCGAACCCAGGATCCACAACCAAATTTCGCCCCGCGAAATTTGGTCTTGCGACCCTCCGGCGGTTTCTGGAATCTGCCTCCTTGCGTCAGTGAGAGTTCGCCGGTTGCGGGCTCTCACCATGATTGGTCCGGCACTCCGCCGGATTGGAACGGTGACGCCGGCTGAGCCGCGATTTTCATCGCGACGAGGCGGGTGGCACGGGGCCTGCAAAGTCCCCCTACAATCGTGAAATCATAACCATAAACCATGTCTACCACAGTCGTTAAACCCGAAATCATCGCTCAGTATAAAACTCACGAAAAGGACACCGGCTCGTCCGAAGTTCAGGTCGCATTGCTCACTGCCCGCATCAATCATTTGACCGAGCACCTCCGCACGCACCGGAAGGACTTCCACTCCCGCCGCGGTCTTCTGCAAATGGCCAGCCGTCGTCGCAAGCTTCTCGATTACCTCAAAAAGCACGACCTGCCGAAGTACACCGAACTTCTGCAGAAGTTGAACCTCCGTAAGTAACCATTTTTGGTCACACGGGCGACCCGATCCGCGGGTCGCCCGTTGTCTTTCCGACACTCGAATTCCGACCGGGACATTTCTGTTTGTTGCTTCAAGTAGGGCGCGTTATCCCTAACGCTCCGCGGCGGACTAAGGATAGTCCGCCCTACCGAAAAGGCGCCAAACAGAAATCTCTCGCGACGAGCGAGGAGATTAAAAGTGGGTTAGTGAAAAGTCCCCAACCCCGCGCGTAGCGTTTTCGCTGCCGCCGCTTCCGTTTCAGGAAGCCCCGAGCCACGTCAGTCGTGTGTCGCCGACGGCGCTCGTTTCATCCGCAGACACAAATTATCCGAATCCGAAAGTATCCGAAATGAATCAGAAACACTCCGTCACCGTCCCAGAACTTGGGATCACATTCTCAACCGGCACCTACGCCAACCTCGCCAACGGCGCTGTCAACGTCACCGTCGGCGAAACCAACGTCTTCGTTACCGCCTGCGTCGCTCAGACTACCAAGCCCGGTCAGGATTGGTTTCCCCTCACCGTTGATTACCGCGACAAGTACGCCGCCGCCGGCCGTTTTCCCGGTGGCTATTTCAAACGCGAAGGCCGTCCCACCGAAAAAGAAATCCTGACCTCGCGCCTCTGCGATCGTCCCTGCCGTCCCCTTTTCCCCGAAGGTTTCCTCAACGAAGTCCAGATCATCGGCCAGCTGTTCTCAGCTGATTTAGTCAACGACTCCGACATTCCGATGGTCAACGGCGCCAGCGCCGCCCTCGCGATTTCCGACATTCCGTGGAACGGGCCGATCGCTGCCGTCCGCGTTGCCGAAATCGATGGCAAGTTCGTCGCCAACCCGACGATCGAGCAGATGTTCTCCTCCACGCTCGACCTCATCTATGTCGGCAACGAGAAAGACATGCTCATGATCGAAGGCTCCGCGGATCAGATCCCGGAAGATCGCTTCATCGAAGCCCTCGCGTTCGGCCACGAATCGATCCAGCCAATCATCAAGGCCATCAAGGAACTCGTCGCCATCGCCGGTAAGCCGAAGGCCACGTTCCCGCTCGTTGGTGCCACGCCGGAAGCCCGCGCCATCATCGAGCGCGTTGTTCCCGCTGAGCGCATTTCCGAAGCCATTTTCGGCAAGGAAAAAGCCGCCCGCAGCGCCGCCATCAAGGTGCTCAAGGAAGAAGCCAAAGTCGCTCTCACCGCCGAACTCGGCGAAGGCAAATTCACCGATGTCGACCTGAACGTCGTCTTCGAAGATCTCCAATACAAAGCCTATCGCCACACCGTCCTCACCCGTGGCGTCCGCGCCGACGGCCGCGATGCCAAGTCGCTCCGTCCGCTCAGCGCCCAAGTTGGCGTGCTCCCGCGCGTCCACGGTTCCGCCACGTTCCAACGCGGCGACACCCAGAACATCGCCCTCACGACCCTCGGGCCGACCAAGGAAGCGCAAGATCTCGACGCTCTCACCGGCGGCGTGAAGTCCAAGAGCTTCCTTCTCCACTATAACTTCCCGCCGTTCTCCGTCGGCGAAACCGGACGCTTCACCGGCCCGGGTCGCCGCGAAATCGGCCACGGTGCACTCGCCGAACGTTCTCTCGTTCCCGTGCTCCCGCCCGAAGACGTTTTTCCCTACTCGATCCGCGTGGTCTCCGAGATTATGGCTTCCAACGGCTCGACGTCGATGGCTTCGATCTGCGGCGGCTGCTTGTCCCTCATGGACGCCGGCGTGCCGATCATCGCGCCCGTCGCTGGCATTTCCTGCGGTCTCATGACCGAACAGAACGCTGACGGCTCCATCGCGAAGTGGACGACCATCACCGACATTCTCGGTGAGGAAGATCATTTCGGCGACATGGACTTCAAGCTCGCCGGCACGACCAAGGGCATCACCGGCTTCCAACTGGATTTGAAGATCAACGGCCTGCCGTTCGAGATCGCGAAAGCCGCGATTCATCAAGCACGCGAAGCCCGCGTTGAAATTCTCAAGGTCATGCTCGCTTCGCTCCCCGCGCCGCGCGCCGATCTCAGCCAATACGCTCCTCGCATTCAGACGATCCAGATCGATCCCGAAAAGATCGGCCTGCTCATCGGGCCTGGCGGCAAAACGATCCGCCGCATCACGGAAACGACCGGTGCGCAGATCGACATCGCCGAAGACGATTCCGGCAAGGTCTTCATTTACTCGAACAACGCTGAAGCGATGAACCGCGCGATCAAAGAGGTCGACGGCCTCTGCGGCGGCGGTGGTGGTCGCGAAGGCGGCGGTGGCGGCGGCGCTCCGATCGAAGTAGGCAAAATCTACACGGGCCGCGTGACCGGCGTGAAGGAATTCGGCGCGTTCGTCGAATGCACGCCGGGCAAAGAAGGCCTTTGCCACATCAGCGAACTCGCGGACTTCCGCGTGCGTCGTACTGAAGACGTCGTCAAGATGGGCGACTCGATCACGGTGAAGTGCATCGGCATCGACGAGCGTTCGGGCAAGGTTCGCCTCTCCCGCAAAGCCGCGATGAAGGAACTCGAAAGCCAGCAGCAAAACGGCGCTCAGCAACCCGCCGCCGAGCCTGCAGCGCAGTAATTCGCCCGTCGAGGAACGGCGCGTTATACCTAACGCGCCATTTCCAAAAGGTAGGGGCCGGCTCTCCGAGCCGCCCTGAGTTCATCTCTCCAAAGCCGGAGCCGCTTCACGCGACTCCGGCTTTTTTGTGCCCGTACCAGGTCGCCTGATAGCGGTTTATCGTAATCCGATTGTCTCCTGCATAAGATGCACTCGATTTCTTTCCCGCTCTCTCATCTCGAACGCGCACTCGGCACCTTCGCCGTCGTCTTGGTCCTGTTCGCTTTCAGCCCGCAACTCAACGCCGCGCTGGGGCTGGGAATCGCACCTTCGATCGGCAATCCGGCGCTACCCCGCTGCTATGCTCCCGGATCGTCGCTTACCCTGAAGCTCAGCACCTTTCCAGCTCCCTCAGGCCTTTTTCAATGGTTTCACGACGAGCGCCCAATCCCGAACGCAAACGGCGCGAACCTGAGTCTGGTCAATCTTACCAGCTCCGACTCTGGCAACTATCTGCTCCGAGTGACCGACGGCTCTGCGGTCGAAACCAGCAACACGGTCACGGTCAATGTCCTCCCACAGCCGGTAAGTTCGGTCGACACCACTTTTTCTTCTCAACTACCTGTGGATTCCGTCTTCATCGAGATTCTCACCGTTGCGAGTGACGGCAGCATGATTCTCCGGCGCACACCGATATCAGGCGGCTTTCTGCTGCCGAGACTTCGGCTCGGCGTCGATGGCCAGATCGATCCAAATTTCGCGCTGCCGGACACCGCTGGAGCCGTCTTGGCCGGTCTTCCCGACGGTAGTC
>DAITQE010000366.1:0-481 GCA_036833235.1 Opitutus sp. | reverse complement strand
GTAGTCTGATCATGACGACTTATCCGTATCGTCGTCATGCTGACGGCAGCGCGGCGAGTCTGACGCTGCCTCTTAGTTTTGGTTCGTCTCCCTACCTCGACGCCGCCCTCGTCCAGTCCGACAGCAAGATTCTCCTCGCACAGGATCGGTCCCTCGCGCGTCTTAACGCCGACGGTTCCGTGGATCCCGACTTCACGTATCGCAGCGATCTGAGTTCGAGTATGGCTATCGTTCAACTGAAGGTCGACGTACAGCAACGTATCTACGTGTGCGGTGGAGTCAGACCGGATCCGTATTCACCGTTATCGATAAAAACGCTCTATCGCCTCCTACCGTCCGGTTCAGAGGATCCCTCCTTCACACATCAAACCCCCACTTTCAAAGGCAACGTCTCTGATATTCAGATCTTCCCGCTAGCGGATGGCCGACTCCTGCGGTACGAGGTTGGGGTAGATGACGGTCCCTCTGAATCCCACTGGGC
>DAITQE010000365.1:1522-4727 GCA_036833235.1 Opitutus sp. | reverse complement strand
CCATTATACTGGCCGCTTCCGAAACGATCGACGCTGCCTTGATCGACGTCCATATGCCGAAAATGAATGGCTTTGAGGCGTGCGATCGCCTCCGCGTGCAGGCCGAGCAGAGCGGACGCCCGATTCGGATGTGGCTGATGACCGGGGCTGCCAACAAAGAGGTCGAACGCCGCGCGATCGAGTGCGGAACGCTCGGGTTGCTCCGGAAGCCTTTCGAGCTGTCGAATTTATACGAAACGCTGGAGAGGGGATTCGCGTCGCCAATTCCGAAGGCCGTACAGCCTCGGGAAAGTTCCCCCACGCCTGAGACCGCGAATGGCCAGAGGAGCGTTCTGTCATGGAACGGACTTAAACACGCCGACGTGGGCCCCTAAGATTTGGGCTTTCATCATTCGCTGGTCTCTACCCGAGCAGCGGATCAGATTGCCGGCCGTCGCGCGGTTCGTTTTCTTTGCGGGACTCCCCGCAGCATGAAATCCATTTCGTTTCTGTTCGCCAGCGTCTTCCTTGCACTGGCCGGCTGCGCGGTCGATTCGCCAGCGCCAGCCGCGATTCAGGCCGGAACCATCAAGACGGCAACGTCCACGGCCTCACCGGCTCCGACGACGGAGTTTACCCGTGGTGTCGATGATCGCGCGCGCTGGTGTGCGCTGGCCGGGCGGATGGCCGATCCGGTGATTTCCGCGCTCGCGCAGCGGCGGCTAAAGGCGACGATGCCCGTCGAGGCGCGGAATTCGGCGGATCGTGCGTTGTACACCCACTTGGAAGCGTTTGGGCGCGTGCTGGCGGGACTGGCTCCTTGGCTCGAACTGGGGGACGACGGCACGGCCGAGGGTTTGGAGCGAGGCCGCCTTGCGCAGGAGGCCCGCATGGCGATGGATTCTGCGACCGATCCGGATTCGCCGGATCGCATGAATTTCAGCGAAGGGGGACAGCCTCTGGTCGATGCGGCTTTTCTGGCGCAGGCGATTCTTCGTGCACCGAAAGAACTGGCCGGAAAACTCGAGCCGCGCGTGAGGTCGAACGTGATCGCGTGCCTAAAATCGACGCGTGTGATCAAGCCGTATCCCAGTAATTGGCTGCTCTTCGCGTCAATGATCGAGGTTACGCTGCAGCGATTGGGCGAACCACGGGATGAGGCGCGGTTATTCGAAGGGCTGAAACGTTTTCAAGAGTGGTATGTGGGTGACGGCGTTTACGGCGACGGAGCGGAGTATCATTGGGATTATTACAACGCCTATGTCATCCAGCCAATGTTGATCGACGTGCTCGATGCGATTGGAGACGAGACGCCGGAACTGCGCGGCTTCCGCGAGAAAGTTCACGCGCGGGCGCAACGCTTCGCTGCGATCCAGGAGCGGCTAATCGCGCCGGACGGTTCGTTTCCGGTGATCGGCCGATCGATCGTGTACCGCTGTGCGGCATTTCAGGGACTCGCGCAAGCTGCGCTGCGGCACGCTTTGCCGGAAAGCGTGAGCCCGGGACAAGCGCGGACGGCATTGACGGCGGTCATCCGGCGCACGCTCGAGCCAAGCGGCACGTTCGATGATCGGGGCTGGCTGCGGATTGGATTGGCCGGGCACCAGCCCTCACTCGCCGAACCCTACATCTCGACGGGAAGCCTTTATCTCTGCAGTATGGCATTTCTGCCGTTAGGCTTGCCGCTGTCGGATCCGTTTTGGACAGAACCCCGCGCAACGACGACGTGGGAAAAAGCGTGGTCGGGCGTCGATCTGCCCGCCGACGCCGCGCTGAAAGACTCGAGGTGAGTGCTCATCGGGTTCGTGCGATGACTACGGTTGGGGCGGCTTCGGCATTTCGACGTTCTGTCCGTTTTGGTGCAGAATCAGTTTCACCGCCTTACCACCGTCGCCTTTTACGAAGGTCAATTGCGCGTTTATTGCTCGTAAGAAAAACTCGTTGGCAGCGGTCGCACCCAATTCGAATTGTGGCTGACCCGTGAGCTGCGCACAATCGGCTCGACGGAAGCCTCGGTGAGCTTCTGTCTCCGTGACTTGAAATTGGTCTCCGCATGAGCAAGACGTCCGCCGTCACCCGTCTGAGTTATGCTGGCAGTGACGTCGCCGGGCAGCTCGTGTTCTGCTTCGTCTCGTTTTATCTGCTGTATTTCTACACGGACGTTTACGGTATCAGCGCGTCCACGGCCGGAACGATTCTGTTGCTCGCCCGCTGCATCGATGCGGTTGACGCTCCCGTGTGGGGAATTCTATTCGACCGCACGCGCAGCCGTTGGGGGAAGAGTCGGCCTTGGTTTCTTTGGCTGTGTGTTCCCTTCGCGACCTTCGGAGTGTTGACGTTTGCAACGCCAGATTTGGGGCACACCGCAAAAGTCTGGTATGCGGCCGGTACGTATATCGCGTGCAGCGTCCTCTACACAGGTATCAATACTCCCGTGACGTCGATACTCTCCGCGTTAACGCCGGACTCACGGGAGCGGGTAACGCTGACGTGCTTCCGGATGTTTGGCTCGAAGCTCGGCGTCCTGATCGTGAATCTGACGGCGCTGAAAATGGTCGCCTGGCTGGGGCAGGACGATGACCGGAAAGGTTTCATGCTGGCTATTCCGATCTACGCTGTCGGCACGATCTTGTTATATCTGCTCGCATTTCGAAACTTGAAGGAGCTGGTCCACGACGACCGGCCGCCGCAGTCGATCCGCGAATCCTTTGGCGCGATCAAAGGCAACTGGCCATGGGTGATTATTTTTGTGAGCAGCCTGTTTTTCTGGATCGGCTTTGTGTCGCGCGTCTCGATCGTGCCCTATTTTTTCGAATACACGCTTCATCGGAAAGATCTTATCCCGGTGGCCAACAGTTTGGATTTCATCTAGCTCGCGACGGTGTTTTTCATGCCGCGCTTATGCCGCTGGACCTCCCGACGGAATATCTGGGCGGCGGGTTTGGTTGGCATGATCGTTGGACAACTGATCATCTACGTCGGTCTGCGAGCAGGCAATTCAGTGCCGGTGATCATGACGGGCTGGACCGTAGGCTTTCTCGCTAGCGGCGTGGCGATGGCGATGCCGTTTTCGGTCCTTTCCGACAGCGTGGATTTTGGCGAATGGAAGACGGGGATCCGTGCCGCGGGTTTCCTGACCGCGATTGGCGCGGCGTTTTGTCTGAAAGCTGGAAGCGGATTGGGCGGGGCGTTTCCCGCGTGGATCATGGACGCCTACGGCTACGTT
>DAITQE010000365.1:0-1512 GCA_036833235.1 Opitutus sp. | reverse complement strand
TTCCAAATGTGACCCAAAGCGCGTCCGCTTTGCGCGGAATAGAAATTGGTTTTCTGTGGCTACCAGCGATCTTTTTCGTCCTGAGCGTTATCCCGGTGTTGTTTTACCAGAAGTACGAGCGGATGGAGCCGCAGATTCGAGCCGAGTTGGAGCGGCGGCGCGCCGGCACACCGGCGATTGCGTTGTAGGCCGATCAGCCGATTCAGCCTTCGCGCTTGTTGTTGACCGCAGAGTCGCGCTGGCAGAACACGGATTCGAAATGGAATGACGACCGCCATACGGCGGAAAGAGTTTCGGGCTTTATTCTGCGAAACTTCTGGAGAAGTGTTCCGTCAGTCCGTCACGATCGATCATGGCGTTTGTTTCCCCCACCACGGCCAAGGAAAGTTACGATGTTATTGTTGTCGGCTCAGGAGCCGGCGGCGGCCAGACCGCATACACGCTCTGCATGGAGGGCGCGAAGGTGCTCATCCTCGAAGCGGGTCGTAATTACGACGTCGCGAAAGAAACGCCGATGTTTCAGACCAATCGTGACGCTCCGTTGCGCGGCGTCGGCACGCCGGATAAACCATTTGGTTTTCATGACGCGACAATTGACGGCGGCTGGACCGTTCCAAACGAGCCTTACGTCAGCGCGTCAGATGATCCCCGCCAGCAGTTCATGTGGTGGCGTTCGCGGATGCTGGGCGGACGCACCAATCATTGGGGGCGTATCGCGCTGCGCAACGGGCCGTATGATTTCAAACCCCACGCCCGCGACGGCCTGGGTTTCGACTGGCCGATTTCCTACGAGGATGTCGCGCCATACTACGACAAAGTGGAGATGTTGATCGGCGTTTACGGATCCAATGAGGGCTTGGAAAACACGCCTAGCTCTTCCCCCGGCGTTCTGCAGCCACCACCCAAGCCGCGGATTGGCGAACTGCTCATGAAGCAGCGGGCGGCGACGCTCGGCGTCCCGCTGATTCCAGCGCATCGGGCCGTGCTCACGCAGCGGCTCGATTACGTGAACATTCCCGCGAAGCTGCATCCGGGGAATGCAAAAGCGCAGCGAATTCTCGCCGAGGACATGCAGAAACGCGCCGCTTGTTTTTGGGCGACGCCGTGCGGACGCGGTTGCTCGATTCGAGCTAATTATCAATCGACCACCGTCCACCTTCCTCCGGCGATGGACACGGGAAATCTCGACATCCTCACGAATGCGATGGCGCGTGAGATCACGCATGACGAGACGGGCAAGGCGACCGGCGTGGCGTACGTCGACAAGACAACCGGCGCTGAGGGACATGTGCGGGGCCGCATCGTCGTCGTGGCGGCGAGCGCGTGTGAATCGGTCCGGCTGTTGCTGAATTCCAAGTCGGTCCAGTTTCCCAATGGGTTGGCTAACTCGAGCGGATTGGTTGGTAAATACATCATGGATACGGTTGGCACGGGCGCAGGCGGACAAATCCCGCTGCTGGAAAACCTGCCACCGTTGAACGAGGACGGCGCGAGTGGCATGCATCTGTACAC
>DAITQE010000364.1:780-4735 GCA_036833235.1 Opitutus sp. | reverse complement strand
TCCGGGGAGCGCACGTGTCCCGCGTGCCGGCTCGGGCGTTTCGCCCAAGTCATCCGAATCGCTCTCGGCGAGACGCCGAGAGCAGGCACGCAGGACGCGTGCGCTCCCCGGACCTATTCGTTCATGCCACACACGCTCTTCCGGCCGAAGCAGGCTCCTAACAATTAATTTCATTCTGAAAGCGATGCCGACCACGTCCACCCAAACCTGCCCGCGTTGTGGCTCTGCGGTTTTCGGCACGTTGTTGAATAATCTGTGTCCGCATTGTGTCGCGGCCTCGGCACTCGGTAGCGCGAGTGGATCCGGCAATGGTCGCGAGATCGGCGGTTATGAGGTGCTGGATGAACTCGGTCGCGGCGGTATGGGCATCGTATATCTCGCGCGTCAGCGATCGCTCGATCGCCTCGTAGCGCTCAAGATCCTTGCCGGCGGCGCGTATGCCGGTGCGGCGGCCGAGGAGCGGTTTCTGCGCGAGGCTCGCGAAGCGGCGCGACTTCATCATCCCAACATCGTCGCAATCCACGAAGTTGGCCGGCACGAAGGCCGTCCGTTTTACTCGATGGATCTCGTGGAGGGAGAGGACATCGTCGCGTACGCGACCCGTCACCGCCCGAATCCACGCGAATCCGCGATTCTGGTGATGAAGGCGGCGCGCGCGGTGCAACACGCGCACGAATCCGGTGTGCTCCACCGCGATTTGAAACCCACTAACGTGCTGGTCGATGCCGCCGGCGAGCCGCACGTGATGGACTTCGGCCTGGTCGTCGCCATCGACGGCAGTGACGGACTCACGCGCACCGGTGAGGTGCTCGGTAGTCCGAGTTACATGGCGCCCGAGCAACTGCGCGGCGACGCGACTGTCGTCTCAGACGTGTATGGCCTCGGCGCGGTGCTTTACTTTCTGGTGACGGGACGGCCGCCGTTTGTGGCGGCGCAATTGCCCGAGTTGATCGCCGCCGTCGAACACGGCGATCCGTTGCCGCCGAGGCGACTCGATCCATCACTGCCGCAGGACCTGGAGACGATCGCGCTCCACGCACTCGCGCGCGATCCAGCGCGGCGTTATGCGAGCGTGGCAGAGCTGGCGGAAGACCTGCAGCGATGGCTCGCCGGACGCACCATTCGCGCGCGCCCGGTTTCCGTTTTCGAACGCGCACGGCATTGGGCTCGGCGTCACCGCACGCTCGCGACAATGGCAGCGATTCTGACGATGAGCGTTCTCCTCGGCGTCGCCGGAGTCGTCTCACAATGGCGGCGGGCAGAACACGCGGCGAAAAACACGGCGCTGACGCTCTACTCGGCTGATCTCAAGGTCGCGTCCGATGCCTTGCTTGCCGGCGATCTCGGTCTGGCACGAATCCGCCTCCAGGCATGTCCGGTCGGTCTGCGTGATTCCGCTTGGGGTTTGCTGTGGCCGCTAACCCGAGGTGAAACGGAAACAGAGATTGGCCGCGCGCGATGGACCGTGACGCATCTCGCGGTCTCGCGTGACGGAGCGCGGGCGGCGAGCACAGCGCAGGCGGACAATGTGCGTCTTTGGAATCTGGAGACGGCGCAGCCGGTCGGCGAACTGGCGGACACGACGTACGCATGGTGGGCGGAATTTTCACCGAACGGAACTCAGCTCTTCACGGCGGACCGAACGGTGAAACAGTGGGATCTCGCCCAGCGTCGTGTGATCCGCGAATTTCATGGCCAGAGCGGCGCGTTGTCGCGTGACGGACAAATTCTCTACACGTGTGACGGACAGAAATTTGTATTCGAGGGCGAGCCGGGAGGCGTGACCGCGTGGCTCGTGAGCGACGGCCACGCGTTATTTAATCTCCCGATCAAGGCGCGCATCATTTCCGTTTCACCCGACGGGAAACTGCTCGCGGTCTCCGACGCGCAGAATTGGATCGCGCTCTATAATGCGCGAGACGGTCAGGTCGTGCGGGAAAACTGGCCAAGCGTGGAACGCGTTTGGGACCTGACGTTCTCGCCCGACAGTTCGCAGCTCGTGGAGAGTGGCTGGTCCACGGACGTGCGCGTCTGGAATCTCGCGAAGCCTACGGCGTCGCCGCAACTCCTGCGGCACCCGTTGTCCACGTGGGACGCGGTATTTTCGCCCGACGGGCGCACCCTCGCGATCGCCTGCAGCGATCGCCAGGTGCATTTGTGGGACGCGCGAACGTGGCAGGAGATGCGCGTGTTGCGTGGTCATTTCAACGAAGTGTGGGCGTTGGCCTGGCAGCCGGACGGGCGGTTGTTGAGCGCGGGGCGCGATCCGCGGGTGTTGCGGATGCGTGCGGATGCGACATTGGAAAATCGATACGCGCGGCACGACGCGTACTCGTTTAATATCGTGTGGATTGGCGACGATCGGCTGGCGACCGTCCGCAAGGTGGATGGTGCCGATGTCGCCGAGATTGCGCCGGTCGGTCGCGCGGGTGATCCCGTTCGTTTTGCAGGCGAGATTCCGATCGCGTTCGATGCGAAGGGCGATCGCCTCTGGCTCTGGGCCGATGGGCGTGAACTTCGAGCCCGGCGGGTGACGGAGCTCAATGACGTTGTCCGTGTCCCCTTGAGTTTGGCGAAGGGGGAAACGATGGCCGGCGTTCCAGAAATAGTGCCCGAGGCCGGACGCGCGTGGGTCGCGCTGACGGATCGTTCACTTGTCGTTTACCGAAGCGATGACGGACGGCGCGTGGGTCGGTACGAAAATATTTTCGTTCACCCGACGGAAGCGGTGGCGCTGTCACCCGATGGGCGGCGCTTCGTGTGGGGCGGAGTATCGACGGAATTGTTTATGCTCGACCTCGACACAGGACGGCGACTCTCGCTCGGAGGGCACCGCTACGAAGTTTCATGCGTGGCATTTGCGCCCGACGGCCAGACTTTTCTGAGCGGTGGTGCAGATGGATTGATTATCGAATGGGACGCACGGAGCGGGCACCGACTGCGCGAGCTAGGGCGGCACGCGACCTCCGTGGGGCGGCTGGCGTATTCACCGGACGGCAAGGTGGTTTTCTCGGAGGAGCAAGGAGTGGGTATTCACCTTTGGCATCCGGCGACGGGGCGAGAAGTTGGATTTATTCCGGAGAAGAGGGCGCAGGCGAATCAATGGCTCGGCGTGTCGCCGGACGCCCGCTGGTTTGGGGTGCGGTTGGCGGATGGCACGATCCGAACAATCCGCATCGCGCCTCCGACGGGTGCATTGCCGTAGGTTCAATCCGTGCGGTGGAGATGGCTACGAAAAGCACAGAAGACGCTGTGCCGGGCGGGCGTGGGAGCCGAGCCATTCACACCAGCACTCCAGCGAAACAAACATCAGAGATCGACGAGGTACCCGGCGATGGTAACCCTCAGATCTCCTGAACCCACATTGGTGTTCCGCTCAATCTCGAATATCAGGGCGCCGTCGGCATTTGTTGGGCCATCCGCTCGCAGATGGACTGGGAGCGTCGAACTATATTTCGTGAAATGGCCAGTCGAGACATTCCAATCCACCGACGATTGCATCGCCACCGGCATGACTACTCCCGCGCCTTCGGAAGTGGCTGTAAGGCTCACCAAGGCGGTTTGACCAACCGGAACCCCGACTCGAACCGCAATTGTTTCAATCACGAGGCGCTTTCCTGCTGGAACGGGAACGGACACGGATGCCGAGTACGAACCATCTTCGACATTAGCGAAGTCGCTTCTAAGATACGGCTGATGGAGCGCGTCGTTCAGCGTTTCCACCGAACCCTGCACGTCGACTGGTTGGCCGCCTGTGAGGCTTACGGTGCCCTGCACTTGGACCGGATTGACGACTTGGACTTGCGCGGGCTGCGCAGCCGTGTTGACCACTTGAACTTGCACGGGCTGCGTCACTGTAACCGGCGGTGGCGCCGCGAAAATACGGGGCGCGATGAGGGTCACAACGCCGAGCCCGACGAGGCACAGAGTGGAAACCAAACGCGGACGGAGGGCG
>DAITQE010000364.1:0-770 GCA_036833235.1 Opitutus sp. | reverse complement strand
GAGGGCGTTGACGATGCTGATGATCGAGCGGGCAGAGATGACCGGCGCAGCCGATGAGGACGTATTCATGGTTGGAACGAGCTGATGCGTGATGACCGGCTGCTCTGAAACCGGCGGGTTTGCTGGAGACGAGAGATGGGCCGTTGCAGAGGTTATAAAGGATTCGCGGCCCGCGATTACATAGCCGGCTCGTGCCGTTTTAGCTGTCGCGTTTCCCGTGCTGGCTGCGTGTCGATTCGAGCCGCTGGGAGCATGCGTAGGTAGGTGGCACGCTGGCCGCGCCACGTTCGGTCGCCTCCGATTCTTGATGAGTGAAACGTAAGTTTTGGCGGGACGTGACGCAACGCGTGGCCACAATCCATGGGATTTGGGCCAGATTTTCACCAGTCAATGACGCATTGGTCGGCCAAGATGGCGAGACGCAGGATCAAGGACGCAACCGCCTCGCCCAAAATCCGCTTGGATGCGGCGGCAAACAATAGAACCCTAGGGACAGTGAGCGACCTTTGAAATCCGCTGTTTCAAAAAGGGGGGGCTGCTCGGGATAAACTCCATACCTTGCAGCCTCGGGCTCCGGCCCGAGCGACTTCAATTAGCCGAGTTCGACCTTAGCTGCATGCGAGGCCTAGCAAAAGCAAAGCAAGAAGGCCTGCTGGCATCGCTTACTTCTCGGACGCGGGCCCGCGACGGAGGTTCGCGATCGGGGTTGATCACGCATTCGCCGCCGAGGCGGCGACGGCGCTTTGGCGAACCAACGGGCTCTCCCAGAC
>DAITQE010000363.1:3825-4740 GCA_036833235.1 Opitutus sp. | reverse complement strand
TTCATGCTCGCGAGCCCCGAGCCGACGGCTGAGGCCATCGTCGAACGGTTTGCTGCGCTTGCTCATGGAGAGTTTGCCGCCGTGCGGACAAAATCAGATACCGACGACGCGGAGGTCGTCCCTCCATTGGTTGCCGCTGACGATTTAGTGGCACGGGTCTCCCAACCCGTGAAGCGCGGGACCACGGGTCCGGAAACTGGTGTCACAACCGATCCGAGTCTTAATTTGATAACGCCGGAAAGTGAACCCGGCGATTTCGCTCCGCCGCCAACCACAGTTTCTCCCGTCCCCATCTGGCTGGAGGAAAAATACGATGGGATTCGCTGCCAGCTGCACAAGGCCGGTGGTCGCGTCGAACTTTACTCGCGCGACCTGAATCAGATCACCGATCAATTTCCTGACCTCGTCCGCGCCGCAGCCGCCATCACGGGGGATTTTATAGTCGACGGCGAGTTGCTCGCCTGGCGCGAAGGACGGGCGCTTCCGTTTGCGGAACTGCAAAAACGACTCGGGCGGAAAGGCGGCGATGATTTTTTCCTCGGCGGAGAAATTCCTGTTTCCATTTCCTGCTACGATCTTCTTTGGCTGAACGGCCGCAGCTTGCTCAAAGAGCCGCTTTCCGCCCGGCGCACGCTGCTCGCGGCTTTACTGGCCGCAATAGATTCCAAGTTCTCTGCCAAAT
Organism: Opitutus sp.; assembly: GCA_036833235.1. Taxonomy (GTDB): domain Bacteria; phylum Verrucomicrobiota; class Verrucomicrobiia; order Opitutales; family Opitutaceae; genus Opitutus. Next base: position 4,058 of record DAITQE010000363.1, on the reverse strand, counting down.
TTTACCTCGCACCCGTTCAACATGTGACCAGCGCGGAGGAAATCGAGGCAGCATTCCTCGCCGCGCGCGCTCGCGGGAATGAAGGTTTGATGGCGAAAGATCCGAACAGCTTTTATACACCAGGTCGCCGCGGACTGGCGTGGCTCAAACTGAAAAAAGCGTACGCGACGCTCGATGTCGTGGTGGTCGGCGTCGAGTACGGTCACGGCAAACGCCGGGATGTCCTCAGCGAT
>DAITQE010000363.1:2522-3815 GCA_036833235.1 Opitutus sp. | reverse complement strand
GGTTGCTAACTGTCGGCAAGGCGTATTCGGGTTTAACGGACAAAGAGATCGCCGCGCTGACACAGCATTTCCTAGATCACACGATCGAAGTCCACGGGCGATACCGCGCCGTGGTGCCCGACATCGTGATTGAGGTGGCGTTCGACATGATCCAGCCAAGCAGTCGTCATCAGAGCGGGTTCGCACTACGCTTTCCTCGAATCGCGCGCATCCGCACGGACAAGACACTCGCGAAGATCGATACGTTGCAAACGTGCCGGCATCTTGCAGCAGCGGCGACTTCCTTTGGGAGCGCGGGCGTCCCGCCCGATCCGGTATAACACGTCTCGTTGAGCGTTAATGTTTGAAAATTCTCTGGAGCTTGGATCTTGGTGCTTGGAGCTTGGAGCTTCCCTTCTTGTCCTTTCCACGTCACGAAATTCTTCCCCATATATGGCTCGACGGCCGACTGGCGCCCTGGCTCGACCAACTCCGCACGCTTGTCGTCGCCGACCTCCATTGGGGCTATGTCGAGAGTCATCGCGCGCAGGGCAATCTCCTGCCTGCGTGGGGCGATGCCGACATCGCACAACAGCTCAACGCACTGGTGGCGGACTATCGCCCGCAAGAGATGATCTGGCTCGGCGATTCGCGGCATTCCCTCGCCGGCCGGACTGCCGCGGAAGCGTTTCTCGCGGCGTCGCCGGTGCGGGTCTGCATCGTTTCCGGCAACCACGACAAGCGATGGCCACGCGCTGAAGGTGGGGTGAGCGCCCGCCGCACGGGCTTCTTCCTTCATCACGGCGATCAGGCGATCGAAGTGCCCGATGATGCGATCGAAATTATCGGACATCATCACCCAGCGCTGTCTCGGCAGGATGGTGCAGGCTCTCGACTTAAACTGCCTGCGCTGGTTGCGACTGCCCGCCGTTTGGTCCTACCTGCGTTCTCACCGTGGGCCGCCGGCGCGCCTTGGCAACTCGGGGCGATCGGCGAGACGGTCTATGCGATTGGCTCAAAACGAATCTTTACAGTGTCCCCTGAGCTTCTCCACAAAGCACCCTTGGTAAAATAATGTTCGCTCGTTTTTTATGGTTAATACCCCTGTTGCTGGTCAGGGCATCCGCCGCGGATTCAAACCTCGCGCTGCAAAATGGCGAATCACTGCAGTTCCGCGTGGCATGGGGAATTTTTCTGCACGCAGGCGATATTACGATTAGTGCACGAACGGAGACCAACGATGGCGTTCCGCAAATCGCCGTCACGACCACGACGTCAACGCGCGGTGTGCTGCGGCGCCTCTATCGTTTCGAG
>DAITQE010000363.1:0-2512 GCA_036833235.1 Opitutus sp. | reverse complement strand
GTGTCGAGGCGCAGGCCGAATCCGTTTTCGACCAGAAAACTGGCCGCATGATGGTGCTCACCGAAACCAGCGCGGGCGGAAAAAAGAAAACTAACACGGCGTTGGAGTTCGATTACCCGCATTCAACGGCGCGGTTTACCGATTTCCTAAACTCGGCAAACAATGGGATAATCCAAGTCCCGGAGGACGATCCAACGGACCTTATCATGAGTCTGATCAAGACGCGGATGTGGGATCTCAAGCCCGGCGAGAAGCGCGATACCGACGTTGTTTTCGGCAAAGAAATTTATCAGCTCACCGTCCACGCGATTGGATACGAGCAGGTGGAAACACGCATGGGAACCTACAAAACGCTGCGGATGGAACCCCGGATGGAGAAGACGCCGCCGAAAGGAATGTTCCGCCGCGGCTCACGCGTCCATGTGTGGATTGCGCAGGACGAACTACATCTGCCGGTGAAGTTCGAGGTGGAATTCAGTTTTGGCGCGGGCGTCGCAACCTTGGAGCGTTACCAGCCACCCGGGAGCAACACCCCGATTGGTGAGGACAAGGATGAGACTGAAGCGAAGTCCGCGGACTGACCCGAGGTAGGCCCTGATCTCCGAGCGGGCCTTTCCGTAAAGGCATCTGACGTCGTCCCCGACAGCCATTCGCCTGATGACGGTCATTCTGCTGGCCAGCAGAACGCCGCTATCTGGGGAGACTGTGCCATCCAGCCCACCCGGAGGTCGGGCCCTGCCTCCCGACCGGCTCCGTGATCACAAAACGCCACGGCTTTTGCGCCCAGATTTCACCGGCATAATCGACGCCGACGCGCGGAGTTGCCATGACGCATCCTCGCGGCACACGCACCCCGCGGTCTTCCAGCCACAAACCGCTTGCCGGGTCCGCCGGAGCGCGATTCAGGCGCCGGTCGATACCGAGATGCTTCGTCACACGACCAGGACCGTTCAATCCTTCGACTCCGCGGATCAAAACCGCTGCCGGCCAACCCGCGGGCCCCACCACGAGATTCAACATCTCGTGTATGCCGTAACAAAGATACACGTACCAAACGCCCGCGGACGAATAGAGGACGTCCGTCCGCGCCGTGCGGCCCGCTCGCGCGTGGCACGCAAGGTCGCGTTCGCCATGATACGCCTCGACCTCCGTGATGAGTCGCTGATCAAGCGTCCCGTCCGGCCGGCGGCGCACGAGATATTTTCCCAACAGCCAGCGGGCACACGCCACGACGGTCTTTTTCTCCAACTCTTTCGCTTGGATAATCCTTCCCATGTACCAACGATTCGATGCCATCGTTTTGTGAACGCAACTCCCGCGCACAGTCCCGCCGACCGCAAAGCCGACCTGCTTATTTCGCTCCGTCTGTGCATCGCCGAGGGCGTGCTGGCGATGCCGATCGTCACCATGTCCCTGCCGGTAAATGTTTTCATGACGGCGCTCGTCGCGAAAGCATTCCCTCTGCCCAAGCTCACAATTGGTCTCATCAGCGCGGCGCCGTTCATGGGTAATTTTCTGCAGATTTTTTTCGCGCCGTTCCTCGCAAAAGGGCGGCCGCCGAAACAACTCACGATGCTGGCAGAGTCGTTCCATCTGGTGTCCTGGGCCCTCTTCGGCATTTTCTTGCCGTGGGTGCCGCGAGATAATCCCACGGCCGCCGGACATTGGTTTTTCCTTTGGTTTTTGATCTCCAGCTGCTTCGCCGCGGTCGCGGGCGTCTCGTGGAATGCGTGGATTCAAGAATGGGTTCCAGGGCGTCTGCGCGGGAAATTCTTCGGCCGTCGCAACGGGATGCTGCAGCTTTCCACGCTCACGTTCATGCTGGTCGCCGGTTGGGTGCTCGCACGCTGGGAATATGCCGTGCCCGCGTTTCAAGCCGTTGTGGCCGCGGTGGTGCTCGCCCGGATTTTTTCAATCCGATACCAATGGAAAAGTCCGACCCGCGTACTCCCCCACGCGCTCGCCCCTGTGCTGCCGCTGCGCACGCAGCTCAAGATTGTGCTGCGGTCTCGCTCGTTGCTTGTTTTTATTGCATTCGGCGCAGTGTGGTCGTTCGCGGCGAACTGCTTCGGCCCGTTCTATCACGTGTTCATGTTCGAGCAGCTCAACTTCACGGCCTTCGATGTGGGCATATTCCTGACGCTTTCCCAACTCGGCGGCGCGTTGTCGTTGCCCGCCTGGGGCCGGCTGCTCGATCGCTACGGCAACAAATCCGTGATGACATTTTCGCTGCTCCTCTGGCAGATGCAGTACTTGCTCTGGTGCTTCATCACACCGCAAAACAGCCACTGGCTTTATGGCATGTGGCTTTGGGCCGGCATGACCAGCGCCGGTTTCGTCCTCGGTCAATTCACGATTCTGCTACGCTTGATTCCAGTCGAAGCGAAGAGCCTGGCGATCGGCGTGAACCTTGCCGCGACGTCGTTCGTCGCGGGGATCGCGCCCATCATCGGAGGCTGGGTGCTGACGCGCGCCCTGCCCGTGGTGAACGAATACACGGTGTATCACTGGT
>DAITQE010000362.1:0-4753 GCA_036833235.1 Opitutus sp. | reverse complement strand
TTCTGGCAGCGCGTTAATAGTGACCTCAATCACATCGAACCGGAACGTCCGCGGTGGCCGTGAGAGTTGGCGCAGATAGGCGTCAATCGTACGCCGCATCACGCGTTTTTTTCTTCGATCAACGGCAAAATAGCCCGGCACAAGGGCAATCGCTGAGCGCGCCTTTACTTCAACGAATACCAACACGTCGCGATCACGGCAGACAAGGTCGAGTTCATCGCGGAGATCTCGCGGATTGCGCCAGTTGCGCGTCACGATTGTGAATCCGCGCACCCGTCGCAGCCATTCCGCGGCGATCTGCTCACCCAGGTGCCCGGCGTCGCGATCGCCGAACGGTCCAAAAAAACGGAAGAATTGCTCGAGCATTCGGAGGGCAGCCAGAAAGGTTAAAGCTGATTACGGGCAGATTTCCCGACGTTTTTTTCCCTATCGTTGGTTTCCTTTACACGCTTTCGTTTCAAACATTATCGCTAGATAATAGCATTATAACGTAGTTCCCGTTCGGCAATCTATTTACTCGCCAACACGCAACCAACTACTAGGGTTGGCACCCTATCTGCTCGAGGACATAACCAATGCTTTCATCGAATATAATCGGCACTCTTCGCCGCTCGCTTTTGATCAAAGTAATCTCGCGTGCTGCCCCGAGCCGGGCAGACGTCGCGTCGGTCATCGAACTGGCAGCCTCCAAGATTGTAGAAGCGCTGCAGGCGCAATCGATGACGTTCTATATTGTCGAAGGAAATTATATCTGCTTCCGCCAGATCTATTATTCGCCGACGTTGTGGGCTGACGATCCATCTAAAGAGAAATACTTCCGTGATAACGCGGAAAAACTGCTCGCGACGAAAATCCCCATCGGCCACGGAATCGTTGGTCGCGTCGTTGCAACCGGCGAACCAATTTTCTACCGCAATAGTTCCTGCGAAACCCCGGCAACAACGCAGCCGACGGGATTCGATGTACACTCAACGCTGACCGTTGCACTCAAGACGACGATCACGTTCGGCGCAATTCAGGTGCTCAATAAGGAATTGGATGCGGGCACCGGTGGAAATTTTACAGAGAAGGATCTAACACTGCTGCAAGAGGTGGCGGAATATTCGTCAACACTCATCCACCGCATGGTGGATCCGCAGTTCGTACCCAACGCGGAAGACGCGGCCCGTTTTGTTGCACGACTGACTGAACTACCATTGGTTACCAGCGTCGACGATTTGGAAATCGACGAGAAGGTAGTTGAAGCGATCGGTGAGACGATCATCCGCGGCGAATCGATTTTCCCTTACAAACGCCTCGGCCCGAGTTCCGTTGCCGTCGTGATGACGAATCCCCTCGATTACCTCCGCCGGGAAATGTTTACCCAGCGAACGGATACATCGATCGATGAAGTCAGTGTGGTATCGGCAACGGTTTTCGATGCCCTCCTGAAGAAATTTTTCAAGGAGGTCAAACCGCCCGCCATCACTGCGGAAGACATCAACATCGACGAGGCGGCGGAAGCCATCAACACGACATACGCGCCGGACGGCGTCGAGCTTAGCGCGACCGATCTCGAGAAAGAAGACTCGGGCCCTATTATTCAGCTCACCAACCGTATTATTGAAGACGCGTATTTGGCCGGCGCGTCGGACGTTCACATCGAACCGACAGAAAAAGATCTCCTGATTCGTTACCGTATCGACGGGTTGTGCCGGGACAAACTGCGTCTCCCGAAGCAAGCCGGCAACGCGATGGTCGCCCGCCTGAAGATCATGTGCAACCTGGACATCTCAGAGCGCCGGTTGCCCCAGGACGGCCGAATCGTCTTCAAGAGATTTACAAAAAAGAATATCGATATCGACCTGCGCGTTGCGACCGGGCCCGTCAGCTACGGCGAAAAGGTGGTGATGCGTATTCTCGATAAAGCCCGCAGTGCTCTGCCACTGACCCAGTTGGGATTTTCGGAGGCAAACCTGGAAAAGTACCGCGAATGCATTCGTCATCCACATGGGATGATCCTGCATTGCGGACCGACCGGCTCCGGCAAGTCGATGACGCTTTATTCCGCGCTCGGTGAGGTGAATTCGCGCGATGTCAACATTCAGACGGCGGAAGATCCAATCGAGTACACTCTGCCCGGATTGAATCAGACGCAAATGAACCGCCAAATCGGGCTCACGTTTGCGCGAGCATTGCGGTGCTACCTCCGGATGGATCCCGACATCATTCTCGTCGGCGAAATTCGTGACGGGGAGACCGCACAAATCGCGGTCGAGGCCGCGCTGACGGGACACTTGCTCGTTTCTACGATTCACTCGAACGATGCACCATCGACGATTGCTCGCATCAATGAACTAGGCGTTGAGCCGTTCAACGTGTCCTCGTCGCTGGTTTGCGTTTGCGCCCAACGTCTTGTCCGTCGCGTGTGTCTTCAATGCAAAATCGAGTACGAGCCGCAGGGACGCGAAAAGGAGATTATTGAGCGAGCGCTCGGATGGAGTGGTCAAATCTTCAAAGCAAACAAGCAAGGCTGCCCGACGTGTCAGGGTGTCGGCTATAAGGGCCGCATCGGTATCCACGAACTTATGGTCAACAACGAGGAGTTGACCGAAGCGATCAACAAGCGGGCCGAGGTCGCGGCGTTGAAACGAATCGCGATGAAGAACGGGATGAAAACCCTGCACGCGGATTCGATGCTTAAAGTTAAAGACGGCATCGTCACCTTTGAAGAAGCGCTGAGTAACGTTCCGCCCGATCAAATCTTCTGATCGTTCGGAACGCCTATGCGCCAACTGGCGCCGCCACCCGATTAACTGCCTGCGCGATCGTCGGTGTGTGAGCTTCAATATCACCACGCTCGTGATTGAAGCGCATCGAGACAGTTTTCGAAACGCCGCGCTCTTCCATCGTAACGCCATAGATCGCGCTCGCCGCAGAAACGGTGCGTTTATTATGCGTGATGATGATGAACTGCGACTCACCCACGAACTTCTTCAGCAACTCGGTAAAGCGCCCGATGTTCGACTCGTCGAGCGGAGCGTCGAGTTCATCGAGCAAGCAGAACGGTGACGGCTTTACCATATAGAGGGCGAAGAGGAGTGCTACAGCTGTCAGTGTCTTCTGCCCGCCGGAGAGCAACGTGATGCCTTTAAGTTTCGTTCCTGGCGGTTGCGCCACGATCTCGATACCGCTCTCGAGAATATCTTCCGTCGCGATCAATTCCAGATGAGCCCGGCCACCGCCAAACAGCGTGTGAAAGGTGTATTCGAAGTTCTTCCGGATTTGATCAAAGGTGACCTGAAACTGCTGCTGCGACGTCTGGTTAATCTCGTCGATCGCCTTCAATAAATCAGCCTTCGCTGTCGTGAGGTCGTCACACTGCGCCTTGAGGAAATCATAACGTTGCTTCAGCTCCGCATACTCTTCAATCGCCACGAGATTAACCGCACCCATGCTCGTGATACGCGACCGGATCGCGTCCGCTTCAGCTTTGATCTCGTCCCAATTAGTCGATTCCAACGCGTCGAGATCCTGCGCAGTGGGCTCTCCTTTCGGGGCCTTTGGCTTGCGGCGACGCTTCGGCGTTTCTTCCGATGATGCCTCGGACGCCGGGTCGTCGGCACTCGAGAGTGCCGCAGCCGGAGACGCTTCGCTATCATCTTCCTCATCCAAATCGAGTGGTTTCACGCCGGCTGGCTCGTCCTCTGCATGCCACAGCAGGTCTTTCCAATCGAGCGTTGATACATCCAGCTGATACTCCCGTGAGACTTCTTCCGCTAAGAATTGAGCTCGTTGCCGCGTTTCAGCCAGCTTCACTTCGTGCGCGCTTAGTTCGTCGTGCGCATTTTCCGACTGGGTATGCAGGGAGAGTTGCGCGCCTTCGAGTGCGTTGATTTCGCGTTCAAGCCCGACCAGTTCAGACCGGACGCTCTCCACTTGTTGCTGCGCGACGACAAACGTTTCAGCCAGCTGAGCTGCCCGTCCGCGCTGTTCGGCGCTCTCTTGTTCGAGCTCTCCGATCTGTTCGCTCCACGTCTCGATCTCGTGCTGTCTTTGAATCAACAATTCGGAGAGCTGCACGCGACGCCGTTCCATTTCTCCTAAACCTCGATCGAGTACCTCGACTTTCTGACGGCGTTCCGCGAGTTCGAGCCGCGCCTGCGCCAGTGAATCACGCTTTACTTCGCGGTCGGCTCGAAATTCGTTGAGCCGAACTTCCGCGTGCTGAATTTTTTCGCGCTGCGCCGTTGCCGCGGTATCTGCCTCGGTCAATCCAATCTGCGCTTTTTCCCAACGCGCGTGAGCTTCATTGCGCGCCTGCTCGAGCCCAGCTACTTCGGCTTCCATGCGCTTGACTCGGTTTGTCAAATCTTCTGCGGCGCGTTGCGCGCCTCTGTCATCCGCCTGCGTCGTCGCCAGCGTCTGAGTGGCCGTGAGCACATCAGCCCGGCGCTGCTCGAGCATTTGCTCCGCTTCCGCCAGTCGCGCACTGAGGGCATCGATCACCAGCTTTTGTTGATCGTGAAGCGCCTGTTCCTCGGCCAGCAGGCGCGAGGTTTCGCGCAGATCGATTTCCCGCTGCACGATGCTGTTCGCAGATTTTTTCCCCTGGTGTCCGCCGTAAACCAGACCGCGACGATCGACGATTTCGCCCTTGCGCGTGGCAACCGCCAGAAACGCAAACCCTGGATTCGTTTTCCAGTAATCCAGGAAAGGCGCTAGATCATCAGCGACGTAACAGCAGCCAAGCACACCGGCAGCAGGATGTGCT
>DAITQE010000361.1:0-4760 GCA_036833235.1 Opitutus sp. | reverse complement strand
TGCTCTCCGCCGGCTTTCAGCGGATAACTGTCGAAGCGTTGCGACCCGCCGACACGTTACGCCTCCCCGGCGGGGCAGCGGCCGTTGCGGCCACAACCGGCGGTCTGCCCGCTGACTTGGGCAACACCCTTGTCGAGCAACCGCGGATACCCGACGAAATCCTGACCGTCACCGCTGCAGCAACGGCAAACACACTGTTCGCTTACCTCATCGAATTCACCTGCACGCTACCCGACAATCACCAGGAGCCGGGAGACACCCGACTGTACGTCCGGAACGACGAGATCGTCGTCGTTCCTGAACTCGACCGACTTTCTGGCGATTTGCTTTCACGCAACCGCGAAAACCGAATCCGCCTGACAGTCCCGCCTGGAGCTCTGAAGCCCGGTCATTATCACGCCACCATTTCTGGCGTTCGCGCCTCCAAATCGTGGACGTTCGAGATGAAGTAGCTTCGGTAGGTTGCGCGCTCGCCGCGCAACGGTTTTGTTCGACACGCCGGCGTCCCCGCAGGCGGAGACGTTGCGCGGCAAGCGCGCCACCTACAAGTCGCAGCCAACGCATCACGCCTCGCGTTCTCCCCAATCTCCCTCTCTCTCGCGTTCTTCTCCGTCTCGCGTTCTTCCTCCGCGTTCTTCCCAGACCTCTATTGACGCGCCGGCTTTCATCGCCGACAACGAGCCCATCTCAATGAGCAACGGCCCCGGCCCCTCCACTCCGCCTCCGATCTCCAGCGCACTCGCGACCACGATCAAACCCACGGATTTGCGTGGCATTCTCCAGTACGTGCCGCGTTTTCAGGGACAGATTTTCATCGTGGCAATCGATGGCTCGATCGTGGCCGATGAAAATTGCGGAAACTTGCTGGTCGATCTCGCAGTGCTCCGCTCGCTCGGAATCAAGGTCGTGATCGTTCACGGCATCGGGCACCAGTTGAAAGAACTCTCGGTCTCGCGCGGCATCGCCATCTCGAACATCGACGGCGCCGGGCTGACGGACGCGGCCACGCTTGATCTCGCCATCCGCGCCTCCTCCCGCGTCTCGCACGCGCTGATCGAAGGCCTGACCCAAAACACCCTGAAATGCGCGCTCACGAATGCGGTGCGCGCTCTGCCGCTCGGTATTATCAAAGGCGTGGACCAGCAGTTCACCGGCAAGGTCGAACGGATCGACAAGGATTTCCTGGGGCAGTTGATCAACAGCGACGTGGTGCCGGTCGTCTCGCCCATCGGTTTCGGCCCCGACGGCAAATCGCTCCGGGTGAATTCAGATCTGCTCGCCGCTGAGCTGGCCGAAGCGCTGCACGCGACCAAAGTGATTTATCTCACGCCTCAACCGGGACTGGTGATCGACGGCGTTGTACGCCGGGAGATTTCGGTCGATGGCGTTCGACGGCTGTTGGCCGAGCATCCTGATCAAATTGCCGAGGCGACCCGGAGCAAGGCCGTGCATGCGTTGAAGGCGATCGAAACCGGAACGCCGCGCGTCCACATCCTCGATGGTCGAATCTTCGACGGCTTGCTGAATGAAATTTTCTCCAACGAAGGCGTCGGCTCGCTCGTTTACGGCAACGATTATCAGCAAATCCGCCAGGCGAAGAAAAGCGATGTGCGCCTCATTCACAATTTGACGCGCAACGCGGTCCGTCGCGAAGAGCTCATTTATCGCACGCAGCAAGCGATCGAAAAGAACATCGATCAGTTCTTCGTATTCGAAATCGATGAGAACATTATCGCGTGCGTGACGCTGTATTTCTATCCCGACAAACCGAACTTCGCGGAGGTGGGCTCGCTGTACGTAATGCCGTTCTACCACAACCGCGGAATCGGCAAGAAGATGGTGGATTACGCCGCGATGATGGCGAAGGAACGCGGAGTGAAAACGCTCATCGCGCTCTCAACGCAGAGCTTCGGCTTTTTCACCGGCGTGTGTGGCTTCGAGGAATCCGACAAATCAATTCTACCTGATGCCCGCCTAAAATCCTACGAGGAAAGCGGCCGCAACGCGAAGGTCCTGATGAAGCAACTGGGGTGACGCGAAGTGTTAGCTACGAACTCGGCGAATTCCGATCTCGCTCGCCGAACGGTCGACGGGTGGCTTGGCGGTAAGTGTAGGCCGCCAGCTTGCTGGCGCGGCTTGAGCGCGAGCAAGCTTGCGGCCTACGGGAAACCGTGAGCTGCAACCAGAACTCCGAAAGCCTTCGCCCATACAGTTGAACCCAGTCCCATCACACCATCGCGAAATCCATGACGATCGGGTGCACCAATTGCGCGAAATCGTCCGAGGCTATTTTTATCACCTCGCGATGCGTGCCGGCATTGAACGCGATTTCAGGGTGCCCGGTCAGGCTCTTCTCAAGGTAAACGGGCATGTCGTAAAGATTCCCGAACGGCGGCATCGCACCGGGCTCGCAATCAGGGAAGCGGCCTTTGAATTCGTCTTCACTCGCGAGTTCGACTTTGTCGCTCAACAGAAGATCGCGCAGATCGGAGAGCACGATTTTCCGGTGGGCCGGCAGCACGACCATCGCCATTTGGCCTTCGGTTTTGATGATCACGGTCTTCGCGAAATCGCTTCCGGCGATGTGCGCCAACTGGGCGATTTCGGGCGCGGTAAACGCGCGTGAATGCTGGATGCTGACATACTTGACGTCGCGGCTATCCAAGAACTCCTTCAATTTTTTTGCAGGCATGGAATTTCCCTCCACGTGAGAGCTGTTCGTTTCTGCGGCGCGACCGATCTCCTCGCCGCGTCGGCGTGAACAGAAGTATAGCTTGGTTTTTGTCGAAGCAACCGAAGGACCGCGAAAAAAGTTGTCGGAAGACAAGACCGCTGGAGCCCCCTGGCACGGGCGCCACTATTGGATGATGTTTTCCATTCGTGTTCATCCGTGTCCATTCGTGGTTCAACAGCCCGCTTGATCGCTCAAAATCTGTTTTTCGCCCGCGCCGAACCCGTCGGGTAAACGGCGGTCGAAGAACGCCACAGAAAGGATACGCTTATGCAAACTCGTCTTCCAAATCTCGCGATGCCGCATACACGCCGCGCGCGCACCCACCTCGCAGCCGATCTCCGCTCGCTCGCGCGTGATGCCGAGCACCTGCTGGACGCAGCGACCGAGGACCTTAGCGACAAAGCCAAAGAAACCCGAGCTCAGCTCCGCGGGGTCGTTGAACACATCAGGGAAACGTACGGTGATTGGCAGGACCGCAGTCTCGCCGCGGCAAAAACCGCGGTGACAAAGACCGACACCGCAGTCCGTGATCACCCGTATCAGTCCGTCGGAATCGCGTTTGGCTTGGGCGTGCTCGTTGGATTTCTCCTGAGGCGGAGCCCCAGATTTGAAACCGCGGACATGGCGAATGGACGCGGATAATCGCAGGCAGAAAAAGCGCCTTTAGATGGAGGGACGAACTCCGTGTCGTCCGTGTTGGCGACTGGAAATACTTCGGCTCGCCAAGGATTAATCGCCTGTATCGACGGGCACGGACCGGACGGAGCCGGTCCCTCCACCGTTTCTTCCCGTCCGCGACCGCACACGCTGTTCACGGAGCCTATCCGTGTCTGTCTTCGGCCTCTCAACAAAGCCGGCGAGCTCCCTCTGGCGTAGGCTATTTCAATACGTTCAGCCAACCGTGCTGAATTTGCAGCGGAGGAATCATCATGAAAATCAAATCTTCAGAGTTCGAAAACAACGCCGTCATCCCGGAACGTTTCAGCCAAAACGGTGAAAATCGCTCACCACCGCTCGACTTCATCGACGTACCCGCGGGCGCTCAGTCGCTCGTGCTGATCATGGACGACCCGGACGCGCCACGCGGCACCTTCACGCATTGGGTCGTGTTCAACATCGACGCGAACACGAGTGGGTTTCACGAAAACCGCGTCCCCAAAGACGTGCAGCACGGCCTCAATGATTATCACAAGCCCGCTTACGCCGGCCCGAAGCCGCCGTACGGTGAGCATCGCTATTTCTTCCATCTCTACGCGCTCGATCGAACACTCGATCTGCCGGACGGCGCGAACCGGGACGACGTCGAGCGTGCGATGAAAGGCCACGTGGTCTCAGAAACAGAGCTCATCGCCCGTTACGCCACGCCCGTGACAGCCCGCTGAGCAGAACGTCTTGCTCCTCTCTTCAATCGCAATAAAGCTCAGGTCCGAACCACAGAAAATATTTGAAATTCCTTTTTCTCACCGCGCTTTCCTGCCTCTCAGGAATCCTCCATGCCTCCGAACTCAAACCCGCCGATGCTGCAGCAGAAGATGCAGCGGGCAGGGACCTGGCGCAATCGGCGACAACTTCAGCCACCCCGCGAAAATCCCGGCCTAAATTCCGGATCGTGCTCGTGGGCGACTCGACCGTGGCAGATGGCTCCGGTTGGGGCCGTGGCTTTCGGAAGTTTCTCACGACCGACGCCGAGTGCATCAACGCCGCGCTGAACGGCCGCAGTTCAAAAAGTTTCCGCGACGAAGGTCATTGGGAGCCAGCGCTCGCGCTGAAGGGCGACTATTATCTGATTCAATTCGGTCACAACGACCAGCCTGGCAAAGGACCGAAACGCGAAACAGATCCCAAAACCACGTATGCGCAAAATATGGCCCGCTACGTTGACGAAGTCCGGGCCATTGGCGCACAGCCAGTGTTAGTGACGTCGCTTCCCCGCCGAATCTTCGATCCAGCTCACCCCGGAAAGATTAGGTCAACGCTCGTCCCGTACGTCGAAGCAGTTAAAGCTGTCGCCGCGGAGAAACACGTT
>DAITQE010000360.1:0-4763 GCA_036833235.1 Opitutus sp. | reverse complement strand
AACGAAGCTGCGGTCCGGTTGCGCGAGGAAAACCGGCATGCGCGCGAGCTCCTCCCGCGGAGCGAGTCAAGCGAAGGTGATGCGAAGCAGGCGCTGCACGCGGAGTTGATTCGGCTGCGGGCTGAAGCGGCAGAACTTGAACAGAAGGCGCACGCGGCTGTCGCTGGCAACCCCGCAGACGCTCGCGTATCGACCGAAAACCGCGATCCGGAGAAAGGATGGGCTCGCCTCGAAGATTTTAAAAACGTCGGCCGGAGCACGCCGAACGCGGCGCTGCAGACGTTGGTGTGGGCAGCGTTGAAAGGCGACGCGCGCACGCTGGTCACGGCGCTTTCCATTACGGGATCGGCGCGGGAAAAAGCCGATGCGCTTCTTTCTTCGCTGCCAGAAGCCGCCCGCGCGAAATACCCTACGCCGGAGAGTCTCGCGATGCTCGTGGTGACCGACGAAATCTTGGGTTACGAGACGGCCGTTCAAATGACGGGAACCACTCTCACCGATGCCCAACATGCCATCGTCAGAGTGCGTCTCGCGGAATCCGGAAAAGAGGAAAAGGTGCCGGTGGAACTCGGTGCCGATGGATGGAAAATCGTCGTGCCGGAGAAAATGATCGACAAGCTGAAGCGACGGATCAGCCCCGCGCCCGCACAACCGCTGCCGAAAAAGTAGCCGACATCCTCTGTTTTTTTTCGTCGGTGCGGGGAGTTGCCTTACCCGCTCCGATCTTCCGCGAGTCTTTTCTGCACTACGTCGGGAAAACGGTACGCTGGCTATTTTTTGCGGTGCGCGCCTGCTGCGGTTCGAAGACCCGAGATTTTCTTGGGGCTCTTCTTCGATGACTTCGCTCGCGGGTTGAACTCCAGAGCAAGCGCGAGCCAGCTGTTGAAATCCTTCGTCGTCGTCCAACCTTTGGGCGACACGAACACAAAACTGCGCAGCGGGCGGCCGGTGAAAGCCATCGGCGTACATCCCGGACGGGCCAACGCCGCAGGCATGGTTGCGGGGTCGAGGCGGACCATCAGCCGGTCTTCATGCACGCCAACACACATCTTGTCGCGCACCATGAAACACAGTCCGCCCATCATGCGCTTTTCCTCCGTCGGCAGACGCAACGGTGCGAGGTAATCACGAATGCGCTCCGCGAGTTGTTCGTTGTAAGGCATGGTGGCGATCTTGGATGTCGGTGCGTCCGGTCGTGTCAGCCAGTCTCGGGAGCAGCACATAAGCAGACTGACGGCTTTCAAGTGGATTGCCCCGACACTCAGCAGCGCGTAGTGTGCCGCACCCTTCAGTTTCGGCAAGCATCACGCGCGAGGTGTCGGGTCGCGCTCAATCGCGCCAGCAAGCCGGCAACCTACAAGATAGCCCGCCGCGGGAGCGGCGGGATCCCTGCGCTCCCGCGCGGGGGTACGCAGAAGACTGACTCCCGCCCTGTTTCTTCCCGTCACGGGTAAAACGCGTTGTGCGGTCAGGACTGAATGGGTCAGGTGAGTGCTGATTGCTGAACGCTGACGGCTCCTAGGATGCCTCGGCAGACGAAATATTTTCGCAAACGTTACGTGAGCGAGTGGCGGATTTCGCGAGGTTAGTTGTCGATCGGGGTATACCGCATTCAACCAACGCCTGTTTTATCATGTGCTGCATCGTCACGCTCGAACTCACCGAATCAACGAAGGCCCGCTTTCTTGATCACATGGCCGAAAACGGCTGGTCTCTCGATGACGACGGCGTTTGGCGCAACGATCGCTATTTTGCGGGGAGAAGGTTTTCCGATTCCGAGGCGCGTTCAGTCGAGTTGAAGCGTTTCTTTGGGCCGGACGTCTTCGTCGGATTGATCTAGTGCGGTGTCTCTCAGTTTGCAGCGTGGCCGTCAGCTACTGGGTGATGAATTGCTCGAACCGGTGGCTGCGGGGCAAAGATCCGGTGCTTTCGCGTAATTGGTATTCGATTACGACAACGGATTGGTTAGGCTCATGATCTTACTCGCGCTCACACTCTGACCTAAATCGGTGCGGTTTACTTTTCGGTATCGATCGCACGCGCCGGCAGCTCGCGAGAAATCCGAACGTGCCGAGTCCGCCGACGACGCCGAGCCACGCGAGCGATGACACCCACGAGGCCGGCAACCCAGCGGATGCGCCGCAGATCTCCGAGCCGCCAAGTCCGAGCGCGGCGCCGAGGCCGGCGTAGGCCAGCACGCACAATAAGCATTTGGGCGTGAGCGCGAAGAGCGCCGCCGGCAACAGCCACCGGACGGCGCGGCGAGAAAACTCAGTGCGTTGCGACGACATCGGCGGGCTGACTGTAACGGTCGTGGTAGCGGATCCATCCCATGTCGTATTCGAGTCCGTCCTCGTCCCGACCCTTCGGCACGAGGTCGAGCAGATTGTAGGTGGCCATGACCACCTCCACCCCGCGGCCGTAAGTGGAGTAGGTGTGGTAAACATTACCGGCGAGGTCCCGGGCAAAGACGCTGATGCCGGGGGCTTCCTCGCGAGGAAATTCCCGCTGGGCGTAGTTGTAGTAGACTTTGCCGCCGGCCATTTCTTTTTCCGTGAAGGACACGTGGAAATCGTGATTAAAGTCGGTGCCGTGAGACGAGACCCAGTTGACGGTCCAGCCTAGCCGCGCCTTGAACGGCAGAATTTCCGTCAATGGGGCATGCGAGATGGCGGCGAACGATACGTCGCGGGCATTTAGATGAGGAACGGCAGGGTTGAAATGATCCATCATGAAGGAGCAGGCCTTGCAGCCTTCCTCCCAGCCGGTGCCGAACATGAAGTGCTGGACGAGGAGCTGGCTGCGGCCCTCGAACAGATCGGCCAGTGACACCGGTCCAGTGGGCGAATCGAAGCGATAAGGTTTTTCGATCTTCACCCACGGTAGTTCGCGGCGGCGCTGACTAAGTTGGTCGCCGAGCTTGGTGTATTCTTTTTCCTGACGCAGGAGCTCGCGACGGGCCGTGAGCCATTTTTCGGGGGAGACGAGGATCGGATTTTCGAACGAGTTGGTTTTCATGGGACGTGTGTTTCTATCTATAATAACGATTGAACGGGTGGATCTTGGACAGGGATTTATTGGAACAAGGCAGTGGCCTTGGTTGAGTCTGACGGGGAACGGTCAAGGCGGCTCAGAGGGCCATCTTACCGGAAATCTTCAAAAAAATCGGCTCGGTTTGGGAAAGAGCGTCGAATCAAAGCGGTCCGAAGTAGGCTGCGCGCTTGCGGGCGTTTCAGAGCACGAGCGAGCTCGTGGCCTACGTGGTGAAGAACGATTTCGCTAACAGCCCCTAGCTCGGTTGCGCCGTCCGGAGTTTTTCGTATTCAGCCAAAAGCTTGGCGTGCGTTGCCCAGAACGGCGGGCGTGGCGAGCCTTCGAGTTCCGCCAAAAGGTGGGCGAGGTGCGTGTGCCAGCCCGAGGCGTAGTTGGTGAGTTCTGACCGTTCCTCGTCACCGCGGGTGCGGTGCGTGAGGACAAGCAACACCTGCTTGCCTTCGGGCGTCAGCTCGAAGGTCACTTCCGAATCCTCGCTGCCAAACGTATAGACGAGCAGCCGCGGCGGCTCGCACCGGAGCACGCGCCCTTCGAAGGTCACGCCGGGATCTTGCACCTGGGCGTATTTCGCCGGCGGCGTTTCGTTCGGCGCGAGATTTTTGTGCACCATGGCAAACTCGACTTTGCCGCCGACCTTCTGTTCGAGCACGCCGCCGCAGAACCAGCGCGCGCGTTTTTCCGGATCAGTGAGATATTCCCAAACGCGCTCGATGGGGCCAGGCAGAGTGCGCACGAGACGCACGTCGGCCGGGCCGGTGAACTGGCCATATTGTTCGTTGATGTTCATGAGGAAGATTTTTTCTTTTTCCTGGCGTTCCGCTCGTCCTCCGCGCGCAGCTCGCGCTCGAGAGCGTCGAGCCGGTGCGACCAGACTGAGCGCGTTTTCTCCAGCCAGGCATCGACGTCGTCGAGCCCAGCGGGGTTGAGGGTTTGGATGCGCGACTGGCCTTCGGCGCGGGTCGTGACGAGCCCGGCCTCGCGCAGCACGTTCAGGTGCTGGGAAATCGCCGGGGCGCTCATATCGAATTCCTTGACGAGTTCGCCCGCGGTCCGCTCGCGCACGGCGAGCAGTTCAACAATGCGCCGCCGCGTTGGGTCGGCGATGGCTAGGAGGCTTTGCATGACGACAAATATTAAGAATAAACTTAATTAAGCAAGAGCTAAATCATATTTCGCGTGAAATTAGATTAGACGCCATTGCAGTGCGGACCTCACAACCCGGCGAAGCTGCACCACCAAACTTGATTTAATCTTGCCAGATCGAACCAGCGCGCTGGCGAGCTGGCCGGCAGATCGGCGAAGCTGGGCGCTGGACTATGTCGGTCACGCGTCAGAATATCCTGAGATGATCTCACGCTTCCGGTCGTTGGCCTCGCTCGCCGCGCTCATCCTTCTCGCCGCACGGCTGCCTGCCGCTCGCAACGATGTTTCCCCGGCGCAGCCTGTGATTCCAGACCGCACCTTTAATGTTAAGGATTTCGGCGCGGTCGGCGATGGCGCAACGCTCAATACGCATGCGTTCAAGGCCGCCATCGCGGCCGTCGATAAAGCGGGCGGCGGAAAACTTGTTGTGCCCGCCGGCGCGTGGCTCACTGGACCGGTCGATCTGTGTAGCGCGATTGATTTCCATCTCGACGCGGGTGCGACGATCTTTTTTTCGCCGAAGTTCGAGGACTACGGCACGTCACCGCGCTACCGGCTGCTGTTGC
>DAITQE010000359.1:0-4769 GCA_036833235.1 Opitutus sp. | reverse complement strand
TCGAACTCACCCGCGCGATTATCGCCCGCACCGCGTCCGTTGATGCCCGGGTAAAGGCGTTCAACTCGTCCGACGAGTCAGATGCGCTCGCGCAGGCGAGAGCCTCGGACGAGCTTCGCTCCGCGGGAGCAAGCCGCGGACCACTCGATGGAATTCCGATCGGATTGAAGGATGTAATTTCTGCGGCCGGCCAGCCGCTCACCGCCTCCAGCAAGATGCTGGCGAATTTTGTTTCGCCATACGATGCGACCGCTACTGCGAAGTTGAAAAAGGCCGGCGCCGTGCTGTGGGGCCGCTTGAACCTCGACGAGTTCGCGATGGGCTCTTCCACCGAGAATTCTGCCAACGGTCCGACGCACAATCCGTGGGACCTCACGCGCGTACCGGGCGGATCGTCCGGCGGCAGCGCGGCCGCCCTCGCGGCGGGCGAAGCCAGCGCCACGCTCGGCTCCGACACGGGCGGATCGATTCGCCAGCCCGCGGCGCTCTGTGGCGTCGTTGGATTAAAGCCGACATACGGACTCGTTTCGCGCTATGGATTGATCGCATTCGCCTCGTCGCTCGACCAGATCGGGCCGTTCGCGCGCACCGTGGAAGACGCCGCGATCATGCTCGGCGCGATCGCCGGCTACGATCCGCTCGATTCGACGTCGTTCAAAATCGCGGTTCCTGATTATCGGTCTGAGCTAAAAAAACGGGGCGGACCATGGAAGCTCGGGATTCCGAAGGAATATTTCGCGGAAGGCTTGGATTCCGAAGTCGCCGCCGCGGTGGAGCGGGCAATCGCGTTTTACCGCGAGCGTGGCTGTGAGATCAAAGAAGTCTCGTTGCCGCACACGCGTTATTGCCTGGATACGTACTATATCATCGCGACCGCTGAGGCGTCGTCGAATCTCGCGCGTTACGATGGCATTCGATACGGTCATCGTTCGAAGACCGCGACGAACGTCGTCGATCTTTATTTCAAATCGCGCGCTGAGGGCTTTGGTGCCGAGGTGAAGCGCCGCATTATTCTCGGCACGTACGTCCTCTCGAGCGGCTACTACGATGCTTATTATTTACGCGCGCAAAAAGTCCGCACGCTGATCCGCCAGGATTTTCTGAACGCGTATCGCGACGTCGATGCGCTGATCACGCCGACGTCTCCGGTGCCGGCGTTCAAAATTGGTGAGAAGTCCGACCCGCTCGCGATGTACCTCTGCGATATTTATACCATCGGAGTGAATCTCGCCGGCCTGCCCGGCATCAGTGTCCCCTGTGGTTTCACGAAAAGCGGGTTGCCGATCGGCATGCAACTCATCGGCCAGCCGTTCGAAGAGGCCAACCTCCTGGCGATCGCAAACGCGTATGAGCGCGCCCACGACTGGCACACCAAGCATCCAAGCCTCTGAGTTTCGCCACAGAGGACACAGAGCGCCGACACAGAGTTCACGGAGGAAAAAGAATGAATATTGAAACGAATCGGCTGACAGAACAGATCATTGGTGCAGCTATTGAAGTTCACCGTGAGCTCGGGCCAGGGTTATTGGAATCCGCTTATCAGCGCGCTTTGGCGCACGAATTCCGACTCCGTCGCATGGTCTTTGAAGAACAGAAACACTGCGCCGTTAGCTACAAGGATCTCCTGATTGAGGATGCCTATCGTCTCGACTTCCTCGTCGAGAAACTAGTTGTGGTGGAACTCAAAGCCATCGACGAACTCCTGGACGTGCACGACGCGCAGGTTCTCACTTATCTCCGATTCTCCTCCTGTCGTATCGGCCTCCTCTTCAATTTCCGCACCACCATCCTGACCAAACACGGCCTCCGTCGCTTGGCTCTGTGACCTCTGTGTCCGAGCTCCGTGTCCTCTGTGGCCCAACGCCGTCTCCGTCCTCCACCTCTTTTGCCCTTAGCTTAGATGAATTACGAAGCTGTCATTGGTCTTGAAGTTCACGTCCAGGTTAAAACCCGGTCGAAGATCTTCACGCGCGTCGTGGCGGGCTACGGCCGCGAGCCAAATACGCTCACGGACCCGGTTGTGCTCGCGTTGCCCGGCACGCTTCCGGTCATGAACAAGGCTGCACTCGATGCCGTCATCAAAGCGGGGCTGCTGCTTGGCTGTGAAATCGCGCCCGTCTGCAAATGGGACCGCAAAAATTACTTCTATCCCGACTCGCCGAAAAATTATCAGATTTCCCAATACGACCAGCCGATCTGCCTCGGCGGCAAAGTTGAAATCGAACTTCCCGGCTCGGCTCGCAACGTGATGGGCGAGCATAAGGAAATTCCGCTCACGCGTATTCACCTCGAAGAAGACGTCGGCAAGCTCAACCACGGCGCGAGCGATTCGCTCGTCGATTACAATCGTGCTGGAACGCCGCTGATGGAAATCGTCTCCGAACCGGCAATGCACACTGCCGAGGAGGCGTTCGCGTATCTCACGTCGCTGCGCGCGACGATGATCTACGGCGGCATTTCCGACTGCGACATGGAAAAGGGACAGCTGCGCTGCGACGCGAATATCTCGATCCGCCCGGTCGGTGAGACGAAGCTTGGCACCAAGGTTGAGCTGAAGAATCTGAATTCGATTTCCTTCGTACGCGACGGAATCGCGCACGAGATCAAACGCCAGCTCGCCGTCGTCGAACGGGGCGGCACATTGGTGCAGGAGACGCGCGACTACGACGGACAAACCGGAGCGTCGCAGTCGCTCCGCACGAAAGAAATGGCGCACGATTACCGGTATTTTCCGGATCCCGATCTGATGCCGGTGCGCGTTGACGAAGCGTGGAAAGCACGGTTGCGCGCGGAATGTCCGGAGCTGCCGTTCGACAAGCAGCGCCGATTCTTCGAGCAATATCTGCTGCCATACACGCTGACGTCGGTGTTGGTGTGGGATAAGGAGCTGAGCGAGTACTTTGAGGAAGCGGCGAAGCATGCAAACGCTGGTCGAGTTCAAGCGGTGGGCAATGTCGTCGCCAATCTCCTTCTGCAGTTTCTCAATTCTCCTAAGGAGAGCGTTGCGCGCTTTGTGAGAGAAAAACGAGGTGATGATCAACCTCCTCACGAACCACTGGTCGTTTCTCCAGCGACGATCAGAGTGCGACCGATTCACGTAGCACAGCTCGTCAACCTCGACGGCGCCGGATCAATTGCGCCGGGATCTATGAAGCTGATCTTTCACGAGATGATGACCGCGCACCACGAGGTCATCGACGTGGAAGCGATTGCAAGGACGTTGGGCCTCTTCGCTGTTGTGGTTGACGCTGGCGAACTTGAACAATGGTGCCGCGACTCCATCGCCGCCAATGCCAAGGCTCTCGCGGAATTCAAAGCGGGGAAGGACAGTGCGATCAACGCCTTCAAAGGCCCGATCATGAAAGCCGCGAAGGGCAAGGCGAATCCCAAGCTCGTCGACGAAATGCTCCGACGTTTGCTATCGACGATGTAGAAGGGCGATCGCGAGTTGTGGCCGCACGTGCACAGCTAGGTCCAGCGGTAGCAAAGTTCGGGAATCTTTCATTCCTCGCAGGGGGCGATCGGCTAATCATCGAGCCGCAACTCGCGATCCGGCTCGCAGGAACGATCACTGTATTTCGCCCTATCGGCGCTTCGGCATTGCGCCCATGGGCACGGAGTCTGTTCGAGGGTAGATTGGTTCGCTTCGGTGACGACTCGGGAATGTCTCGGGTTCGCTTCGGGCGCTCCCTCGTGGTTCCGAGGCTATGCCGGGGCGCACCCGGCACTCACCCGAAGCGTCCAGCCCGGAGTCATGACATCATCGACCTCGAGTCGGTACGATGCGGGAGAATTAAGCTATTCCGAAACGGTCGCGAAGATTTCGCTTTAGTTGCCAATGGCTGGCGGCAACGTCGTGACTTATGGACGTGACGACATTGGCCGCAGCCCGCGCTCTTCTGCAGGAGCGGTTTGGTTTTCAAACTTTTCGCACCGGGCAGGAAGCTGTGATCGGACACCTGCTCGCGGGCCGTTCGGCACTCGCGGTCTTTCCCACGGGCAGCGGCAAAAGTCTATGCTATCAGCTTCCAGCTCTCATGCTCGATGGCCTCACCGTGGTGGTTTCGCCATTGATCGCGTTGATGAAGGACCAGGTGGATTTTCTGCGGATGCGCGGCATCGATGCGGCTCGGCTCGATTCGAGTGTGAGTCGCGAGGTGTTTGAGGAAATTCAAAATGCATTGCGTGAACGACGCCTCAAGCTGCTCTTCGTTGCGCCTGAGCGTTTCTCGAACGAACGGTTTCTGGCGCGGCTGAAATCGCTCGCGATCGACCTGCTCGTCATTGACGAAGCTCACTGCATTTCGGAGTGGGGACATAACTTTCGGCCGGACTATCTCAAGCTTGCGCGATACGCGCGGGAGTTGAACGTGGGGCGCGTGCTCGCGCTCACCGCGACCGCGACGCCAACGGTGGCGAAGGACATCTGTCGCGAGTTCGCGATTGTGCCGGAGGCGCATGTGCACACGGGCTTTTATCGTCCCAATCTTCATCTGCGCGCGACAGCATGCACATCTGAAAAACGACTCGACCTGCTGATCGCGAGGCTGAGAGCGCGGTCGACCGCAGATGCGTCTGGCATGGGGCTCCCGACCCGTGATTCTGCGTTCACGGATCAGCAGACGGGTGCCACGTCCGGTCCGATGATTGTTTACGTTACGCTCCAGAAAACGGCTGAAATGGTGGCGGCCGCGCTCGTCGAGGCGGGCTTCGCCGCAAAGGCGTATCACGCCGGGATGGAGGCTGAGGCTCGCGAAGCTGTACAGAAT
>DAITQE010000358.1:0-4782 GCA_036833235.1 Opitutus sp. | reverse complement strand
CTCTCGCTCCATTACTACACGCTGCCCAGCGGCAGTTGGAGCGGAAAGAAAGGCTCAGCCACCGAGTTTGGCGAAGCCGAATACCTCACCACGCTGCATCGCACCCTCCAGATGGACGAAATCCTGTCGCAGCATTCCGCGATCATGGACAAATATGATCCGACGAAACGCGTCGGCCTTGTCATCGACGAATGGGGTATCTGGACCGACGTCGAGCCCGGCACCAATCCTGGATTCCTCTACCAGCAAAACTCGCTGCGCGATGCGATTCTGGCCGCGCTCAACTTTAACATCTTCCACAAACACGCCGATCGCGTGACGATGACGAACATCGCACAGATGATCAATGTGCTCCAGGCGATGATTCTCACGGACAACGAAAAGATGGTGCTCACGCCAACCTATCACGTTTTCGAAATGTACAAGGTGCACCAAGGCGCAACCTCGCTGCCGGTCGAACTCACCTCGCCTGACTACACCATCGGCGCCGAAAAAATTCCCGCCGTGAGTGTATCCGCGTCTCGCGATACCGCTGGTAAAATTCATCTCTCGCTCGTCAACACGAACGCCTCCGAAGCGATCACCGTTTCGTGCAAGCTCACCGGAGCTGCCGCAAAAACGGTCACCGGACGCGTGCTCACAGCCCCTGCCGTCAATTCGATCAACACGTTCGCCTCGCCTCATGTCGTCGAACCAAAGCCTTTCAACGACGCGAAACTCTCCGGCGATACGTTGACCGTCACGCTGCCCTCCAAGTCCGTCGTCGTTCTCGAACTCTGACGTTTCGGAACACGGCGGTCGCCCGCGACCGCCGTGTTCGTCGACAGATAGGTCTGCTCTTTGCGCTGGCTGCGAGGCCACCACGGCGCCAGCGATCATGCGCTGCGGCGGTTCGGTGTAGGTTGCGCGCTTGCCGCGCAACTCACCGCAGGCAAACGAACGTTGCGCGGCAAGCGCGCAACCTACACAGCAGCGGGAGTACTGCGTCTTCACATCTTCACACTAACGGCTACGCCTCAATTTTATCGTGGCACTCATTTCGAGCCACTGATGGCCTTCACTAGAGTCCTTGAACGTTCGAGCTCGTTGTGAACAGATCAAGTTTCCCAAACCAAATTCAACCACGGATGAACACCGATAAACACCGATTCCGAAGGGGACTCATCTGTGTCCATCCGTGTTCATCCGTGGTTAAAAAGGTCTGAGGCTTCGCCTCCTAACTGGAACCCAACGGCACCGTAATTTCGCGGTCGTCCAGCGGTCTCACCGCACCTCGCAGCACCGTCTATTTCTATCCACCCCATGAAACCATCGCTGTTTGCCTGTGTGTTCATTGCCCTCGCCGGAACGCTTGCGGCCGATTCCATTCCCTCCGACGCCGTCCCGCTCCATCGCATCAGCGCGAGCGCCGCGGAGCCGATGCAGACCGGAAAGTTCGAACCGACGTGGCAGTCGCTCGCGAACTATCAGGTGCCCGAGTGGTTTCGTGACGCGAAGTTCGGCATCTGGGCGCATTGGGGCCCGCAATGCGAACCCGAGCAGGGCGATTGGTACGCGCGTCTCATGTACGTCGAAGGCAGCGCCCAGAATAAATGGCACGTTGAACACTACGGCCCGCCATCGAAGTTTGGTTTCAAAGATGTGATCCATCGCTGGAAGGCAGAAAATTGGGATCCTGATAAACTCCTCGCGCTCTACAAACGCGCCGGCGCGCAATACTTCTTCGCCCTCGCGAATCATCACGACAACCTCGACCTCTGGGACTCCAAATACCAACCGTGGAACTCCGTTCGCGTCGGCCCGAAAAAAGATCTAATCGGAGGCTGGGCCGCCGCCGCCCGCGCCCACGGGCTGCGTTTCGGCGTGAGCGTTCACGCCGCGCACGCGTGGAGTTGGTACGAAGTCGCGCAAGGCGCCGATAAATCCGGACCGCTCGCCGGCGTCGCGTATGACGGCAAACTCACGAAAGCCGACGGCAAAGGCCAGTGGTGGGAAGGCCTCGATCCGCAGGACCTCTACGCGCAAAACCACCGCCCAAGTCCGAACTTCAGCGATCCCACCTCGCTCTTCGCGCGCTGGAATTGGGACAACGGCGTCTCGTTGCCCGATGCCGCGTATTGCGAAAAATTCTACAATCGCACCCTCGATCTCATCAATCGTTACCAGCCTGATCTCGTCTATTTCGACGACACCGCACTTCCGCTCTGGCCGGTGAGCGACGCGGGACTCCGCATCGCCGCGCATTTCTATAATGCGAACATGAAAGCTCACGGCGGGAAACTCGAAGCCGTTCTCTTCGGCAAAATCCTCAACGAACAACAGCGCCGTTGCATGGTTTGGGACATCGAGCGCGGTCAAAGCAACGTCATCGAGCCTCAGCCGTGGCAGACCGACACGTGTCTCGGCGACTGGCATTATCGCCGATCGATTTTCGACGAGCATCGTTACAAGAGCGCGAAGACCGTCATTCAGACGCTCGCGGACATCGTCAGTAAAAACGGCAATCTCTTGCTCAACGTCCCTGTCCGCGGCGACGGCACGATCGACGACGACGAGATCGCCATCGTTGAAGGCATCGCGCGTTGGATGGACGTAAATAAGGAGAGCATCTTTGGCACGCGCCCGTGGACCGTGTTCGGCGAGGGTCCCGCCTCCGTCGGCGCCGCGCTCAACGCGCAGGGGTTCAACGAAGGCAAAGGTCGGCCGTTCACGACCGACGATATTCGTTTCACCGAAGCCAACGGCGTCATCTACGCCATCGTGCTCGGCGTGCCTACTGGCCCGACAACGATCAAATCACTCGGCCGCGACGCCCACCTTCTCCGCCACGGGATCGCACGCGTCGAACTCCTCGGGCATGAAGGCAAACTGACTTGGACTCAGGAACCTGAGGCGCTCGTGATCCAGCCCGTTGCGCCTGCGCCCTGCGAATACGCCATCGTCTACCGCATCACTCCGCGCTAGTTCGCATCGTTCTCCGCTGATCGGACTGGAGTGTGCTAATATCGCTCCGAATCGTTCGAGTTTGCGACGATTCAGAATTCTGAATTTTTACAGAAGGGAGCAGAGGGAACAGAGGGAAAATCCGTCATGGATTTTCTCTGTTGCTCCGCGCACTCCGGTAAAACGTTTACGTTGGGCTGCGGCACGCGCCGCGGTATGACAAAGGACGCGTGGCGTTTGGTCTTTCTAACGATGCGGAAATCGGGATACGTTCTTTGCACCCCATTACCGCTGCGACAGTGATTCTGCCATATCTGGAAGCACCTCCGCCGGCTTCGACTTTCGTTCGAACAACCGCTGCCAATCCTAAAATCATGAGCTCCCCCGACGACATCACGCCTCCCCCGCCGATTTCACCGCCCATTATGCCCATGCAGACCGGGCCGACCAAGCGACGGCTGAAACGGGTGGCGCCACTCTCGGTCGGAAAAATTGGCGCGCTCGTGTATGGTGCAATCGGACTGATCTTCGTCCCGTTCTTCCTGATTATGGCTGCAGTTGGCGCCCACAGCGGCATGCAGCACCACCCGTTTGGACCTTTAGCGCTAGGCGCAGGCTTCGCAATCGCCGCGCCCTTCATGTATGCCGCCATGGGTTTCATCGGCGGCGTGATCAGCGCCGCACTCTACAACCTCTTCGCGAAATGGGTCGGCGGCATCGAGGTCGAGGTCGAGTAAGCACCGACGGTCCAACTTCTATTCCTCCGCGAAGCCGTCACGCGTTGGCTCCGATAGCACGATTCGGCAAGCGTGGGAGAGAATCAGACGCATGGATCACCTGTGAGTCTTGGGCGATGAGAGTCCTTTATGACCCCGCTAATGAATACCTCCACCCCAGCATCCGAAACAGTCAGAACATTGCGTCGTCAAGGGCGCCATTTGCTTCGGATCGGTAGCATGCTGTTTTTATTCGCGCTTCTCACCGGACTCTTCGTGCAGAAGTTTACCATACCCCGACTGGGACTATCGGTGCACCTGCTGGGACTGATGCAAAGTCTTTTTCTGATGATCGCAGGCCTGCTCTGGACAAAGCTTACGCTCGCTCCGGTGGCGGCGAGAATTGCGTTTTGTCTGGTCATTTATGGCTGCCTTGCCGCATTAGCTGCGAATTTGTTAGCGGCTATTTTGGGCGCGGGAAATTCGCTGCTGCCAATCGCCGCCGGATCAGCCCGAGGAAGCTCGGCCCAGGAAATGATCATCTCTGTCGGCCTGAGAACCGCGGCCGCGGCTCTGATTGTTTCGGTGATTTTGATCATCTGGGGCCTTCGAAAATCTGAAGAAGAATGAAATCCCGGACGAACAAAGTGCCTGAATCCAAGCGCACAGCGCGATCGGCTCACCTTTAACATTCGCCAAGTAGATCGTGAAAGGCACGACCATTGCTCTCGTTCCGCTGTCGGTGGAGCACGTCCGCGATTTTTTGCAACACTCGAGCGATCAGAGTCTTTGGACTTGGTGGTTGCGAAAACCCCCGATCGACGCAGACACGATGCGAAGCGAAGTCGACCTTGCCCTCACACAACAGGAAAGCGGCGTTCGCGTTCCGTTTTCTATTTTTCACGTTGGTCGCAATGAGTACATCGGCAGCACGTCGCTGTGGCATATCGATAACGTCCATCGATCCCTGGAGATCGGTTCGACCTGGCTGGCCTCGCCCTTCCATCGCACCAGCATCAACCGAGAATGCAAAAATCTACTTCTTACCTATTCGTTCATCGAACTGGAAGTAAAGATCTCCGGGGCAAGCCCCGGAGCATTGCAGAAATCGAGGCCGGGGGTC
>DAITQE010000357.1:0-4791 GCA_036833235.1 Opitutus sp. | reverse complement strand
CCTGTAGGTCAGCGCGCAGTAGCGTGCTTGCGGCACTACGTCAGAATATCTTTCGGACACTCGACGGCCGAAACCGTTGCGCGGTGAGCGCACAACCTACCGCACGGGCTGTGAGCGGCTGCGGTGGGATGCCGCGAATATTTTTTCTGTGGCATCGCCAGTCCGGAGGCCTATGAAGACGCGCCACGCCCATGCAACGTGTTCTTCTTCCGATCCGTACGATAACGCGCAACCCCGACCTCGTCGTGCTGCTTGCCTGCGGTCTGCTGCTCGGCCTCGCATACTCCTTCGTTACGCCGTTCCTCTCGATCTTCGGCACGATCGAAGTGGGCATGCGTCCAATGGTGTTCGGTTTTTTCATGACCGCTTCTTCCCTGAGCGCGATTGTCGTGAGCACAATGCTCGCACGCTGGTCCGACACCCACGCCTCGCGTCGGACCATTTTGATGCTCGGCACGGGCAGCGGAGTACTGGCCTACGTCGGCTTTGCATTTGTGCGCAATGTGGCGGGGCTGACCGTCATCGGGACGACGGTGCTCGCGGTTTCCATGATTTCGTTTTCGCAACTCTTCGCGCATGGCCGCGACGTGTTGGCGCGCTCTACCGTTCCGGCTGCGCAAACGCCGCTCTACATGAACATGCTGCGCCTATCGTTTGCCTTGGCGTGGACGGTGGGGCCCGCGATCGCCTCGTGGGTCATGATCGCGTATTCCTTTCGCGGTCTGTTCCTCACCGCCGCGAGCGTGTTCTTCATCCTGATGCTGGTGATTGCCCGCTTTGTTCCAAAGTCGGGGTCAGAGGGGGGTGCATTGACTAAGCGTGTTCGTTTGCGGGATACGCTGCGACGCGCCGACTTGCTCGCCTATTTCATCGGCTTCATCCTGATCTTTATCGCGAGCAGCATGTCCATCATGAATCTGCCGCTGTACGTGCTGAAAACGCTTCACGGCAGCAAGCACGATGTCGGCGTCATCTTCAGCCTCGCGCCGATTTTCGAGTTGCCGCTCATGTTCTATTTCGGGCTGCTTGCAAGCAGACGTGACCAGACCGGCATCATTCGTGTGGGTGCTCTGATTGCGCTGACTTACTACGTCGCCCTGACCTTGGTGCGCGCACCCTGGCACATCTATCCGCTGCAAATGCTTGGCGCCGCTGCGACGGCTGTGATCTCGGGGATCGCGATTACATTCTTCCAGAATTATCTGCCTGGGCAGGCGGGAAGTGCGACAAATCTCTATGCGACCGCACAACGCATTGGCTCGACCATCGGTTTCCTTAGCTTCGGCTTGCTCGTGACGACAGTCGGACATCGGGGCGTGTTCGTGGTGTGCGCTTCGCTCTGCGCAACAGCCCTCTCGCTCCTATTCTTCCACTCCCGCAAAGAGGCAGATGCAAAGAACGCGAGAGCGGAAGATGAGGAGAACGCGAGGGTAAGCGATAGCGCTCGCGCGGTGATTGCGTCCTGACTGGAGTTCAGTGGGGAAATGCATGGCAGCGGGCCGGCTTGCCCTTCGTTTCCGAGACGATTGCGGAGAGGTTGCGCACCTCGCGCTTCAAAGGATATCTCAGCTCCAACCCAGACGTTGCTTCGGTTTTCCGATTCTCGGACGTCAGCGTAGCTTTTCGCGAATTGCTTCGGCCCGGAAGAAATGGGTCGCTGCTCGTCCTATTTCTTCAGCATCGCGCAGAAACGCGCCAAACGCTCAACGCCCTTCTTGATGATCTCGTCGCTGGTGGCGTAGCTGAGACGCAAATACCCCTCGGCGCCAAACGCGCTGCCGGGAACGGCGGCGACTTTCTCCGCCTCCAGCAAACGGGAGCAGAAATCAACGTCTTTAAGCCCGAAGCTGGAAATATTTGGAAATAGATAGAACGCGCCCTGCGCGAGTAGACAGGTCACGCCCGGAATTTTATTGAGTTCCGCATGCAGGAATTTTCGCCGACGATCGAACGCCGTCATCATTACCTTGAGTGAAGCCGCTGTCTTTTCCTTCTCCTTCAAAGCCGCGAGCGCACTGTATTGGCCGAAGGTCGTGACGTTCGACGACATCTGGCTCTGCAGTTCGGCGATCGCCTTCGCAATTGCCAGCGGTGCCACGGTCGTGCCGATCCGCCAGCCAGTCATCGCGTAGGTTTTCGAAAAACCGGCGACGATGATCGTGCGCGCTTTGGCGGCTTCGCTGAGCGTCGCGACACACGTGGGCTTCGCACCATCGTATACGAGATGCTCATACATCTCGTCGGAGAGGATGTAGAGATTGTGCTTCACCGCGACAGCGACGATCGCGTCGAGCTCTTCGCGGCTGTAAACTGCGCCCGTCGGATTCGACGGCGAGTTGAGAATGACAAGCTTCGTCCTGGGGGTGATCGCTGCTTCGAGCATCGCGGGCGTGAGCCGAAAACCTGTCTTATCGTCGGCGAGGACAAATTTCGGCACCGCGCCGGCCAGCTTCACCATTTCCGGATAGCTCACCCAATAGGGTGCGGGCACGATCACTTCGTCTCCCGGGGAACAGGTCGCCAGCACACCCAGGTAGCAGTTGAATTTTCCGCCGGGAGAAACGATCACCTGCTCCGGCGTCGCCATGAAATTGTACTCCGCGGCGTAGCGTTCGACGATCGCCTTGCGCAGTTCGATGATCCCGGGCGTCGGCGCGTATTTTGTCTTGCCCGCCCTCAACGCCACAATCGCGGCTTCCTTGATATGGTCGGGCGTATCGAAGTCGGGTTCGCCGGCAGCAAAACCGCAAACGTCTTCGCCGGCCGCCTGCAGCGCCTTGGCTTTGGCATCGATGGCGAGCGTCGGGGACGGCGAAACGTTCTTGGCCCAGGTAGAGAGTGGAAGTGGCGGGAGCGTGGTGGACATGCGAGGAAAGGCGTTCACTAAAATGAAGCGGTTCAGGCAAAAGCAAGCCCGGCGAAAACGATCGCGCGCTGCAACCCACCCAACCGCTCTCAGCCGAATTCGGCCAAAAAAAAACGGCGGTCATTGACCGCCGTGTCGTTCGCTAGCGGCGTATCAACGCCGTCACTTCTTCTTCTTGGCGGACTTGGCGGGCAAGTCTTCCAAAGCCAGGCGCAGCAATTCGCCGACGCTGGTATCTTTTTTCTTGGCGTAGCGTTTGAGCATCGCCCGCTGATCCGACGTGATGCGCACCGAAATCTGACGATGCGGTACCGTGGATGGCTGGCAGGTGTCGAAATCGAAACGGTCCATGGCGAGACGGACGACTTCACTTGCCGTCTTCATGTCATCGCCATTTCGGAGCGATTTGATTTTGCCGATCAGTGCCAGAGGCAGATCAAACGTTAGTGGAGCGGAGCTTTTCTTATTGCGAGTAGCCATGGGTCGAAAGCATCAAGCGGTTATAGATTCAGCGCAGAACAGGAGAACACAGGGGACGTGGACGGCGGGCAACGAAATTTTTCAGCAAATTATCACTTCGTGTTAGAACAGTTCGCAGTACCACCCGTTCTGTTACATCGGCTTCAGCGTGTCACGAACAAATGCATACGTTTTCAGTCATTGGAAATTAGCAGCGTCGGCACCGTTCACGTGCGCGCCGGCGAGCAGAACACCTCGGTATCGGCATCGACCCCGCTCGTTCACGGATCGATTGTAGGTGGCGCGCCTGCCGCGCAACGGCCGTGACGCGAACGTAGCGCGGCGAGCGCGCAACCTACAACAAGCGCCGAGTCCGCTCAGAAATCGAGGAGCACCACGCGGGAAACACCTTTCACGGCGACAGGAGTTCGAGCTGCTTCGTGCTGGGCGGCTGAATTTCATCGGTCAGCTGTGCCGGTTCGAAGAGCGCTCTCGAAAACTCCACGTTGAGAGCGGCTGCCGTGATACTCAACCGAGTCTTGTTGCGGGTCGATTCATCGCGCAGATCGAGTGTTTTTGGGATCCATTGCTCGCCGATTTTCTTCAGATCGACGAGGGACACAGTTTTCGCCACAGCGCCTTTCGGACCGATCAGCTCCGTTTGGACAAGCGCGTTGAACTGAGTATCGAGGTGAACACGGACACCCGTAAGAGAGGGATTCTTCGCCGCAAAATCTGCTGGAGGACGCAATAGCAACACATACGCCGGCCGGCCCCGAAAACGAGTTACCCCTTCATAGACGAAATCGTTCCAGTAAATGAAAGGCATCTGCAGATCGAAGGCGGTCACCTCCGTATTTGGAACGATGGGCTCGAACAGCGAAGCCACTCCCAACATTTCAACGCCATTTTTCGCGTCCCATCGCCAAACCGCGGGTTGAGGACCGTTTTGAATCAGCAGTCTTTGCGCCGACGTTTTGTCGTTACCGTTGGAAGGCAACACGCTGACTCGGGTAAGCGGACCTATTTGGTTGCGCCCACCCCACAAACGGCCGTGGACCAGTCGTTCTTCCCCGCGACGTGGCATGATCCGCAGATCGAACTCAAAATAATAATTGCCGGAAATTCCCAGCCGGCGCAGCTGATCGAGCGCCACTTTCGCATCGGCGGGATCGAGTTTACCCGTCTGGTGAAGGGGTGGTGGCGGCTGGGCGCCAGGTCCGGCGGCAAGGCTCATGCTGCCGCTAAAGCAGATGGCCACAAAAAACGCCCACCACGATCGGGGGGGCGCTGTTTGAAAAACCGGCATGCCGATTAAGATTTCGGAGCAGGCGCTGCCGGCAATGGCTTCGTGCTCGTCGGCGGTGGTGGTGTCGGGGTGGTCGACGGAGTCGCAGCCGGAGCCGATATTGCCGGTAGCGCCTCACCGGACGATACCATGTGAGTCCGTTGATAGATGCGGCCCA
>DAITQE010000356.1:0-4795 GCA_036833235.1 Opitutus sp. | reverse complement strand
CCGAAATCCAGTTCGCCTACGCCATCGGCCACCCACAGCCGGTGTCGGTGCGCGTTGAGACTTTCGGCACGGCCAAGCTCGGCATTTCCGACGAACAGATCACAGCCGCCGTGCAGAAAGTTTTCAGCTTCAAGCCCGCCGAGATCGTGACGCAGCTCGATTTGCTGCGGCCGATTTATCGGCAGACGACGAACTACGGCCATTTCGGCAAGTCCGGCCTCCCGTGGGAAAAGACCGATCGCGCCGCCGCCCTCAAAGCCGCGATCAAATAAGCGTTCCCGCATCAAAACTCTAAAATCAAAAACAACATGCCCGCTACGTCTGCATCTGCCGCCCAGGATTTTCACGTCAAGGACCTCGCCCTCGCCGATTGGGGGCGGAAAGAAATCTCCGTGGCGGAACACGAAATGCCCGGCCTCGTTTCGGTGCGAAAGAAATTCGGTCCGACGAAGCCGCTCGCTGGCGTGCGAATTACCGGTTCGTTGCACATGACGATCCAAACCGCCGTGCTGATCGAGACGCTTCGCGAGCTCGGCGCCGACGTGCGTTGGGCTTCTTGTAACATCTTTTCCACCCAGGATCACGCCGCAGCCGCCATCGCGAAATCCGGTGTGCCGGTCTTCGCGTGGAAGGGCGAAACCCTCGAAGAATACTGGGACCTGACTTTGAAGGCCGTTTCCTTTCCGGCCGGCAAAGGTCCGCAGCTCGTGGTCGATGACGGCGGCGATGTGACGCTTCTGATCCACAAGGGCTGCGAGCTGGAAGAAGGCAGCGACTGGGTGAACACGCCTTCTGGGTCGCACGAAGAGCAAGTGATAAAAAACTTGCTGAAAAAAGTGCACGCGCAGGATCCGCTTCGATGGACGACAATGGCCAAAGAGTGGCGCGGCGTGTCCGAGGAAACGACGACGGGCGTCCATCGCCTCTACCAGATGCTAGAAAAGGGCAAACTTCGTGTTCCGGCGATCAACGTGAACGACTCGGTAACCAAATCGAAGTTCGATAATCTTTACGGCTGCCGCGAATCGCTCGCGGACGGCCTCAAGCGTGCGACCGACGTGATGATCGCGGGCAAAGTCGCCTGCGTTTGTGGCTACGGCGACGTCGGCAAAGGCTCCGCGCACTCGTTAAAGGGTTTTGGCGCACGGGTTGTTGTCACCGAAGTCGATCCGATCAATGCGTTGCAGGCCGCCATGGAAGGCTTCGAAGTGAATACGATCGAGAGCACTCTCGGCACCGCGGATATCTATGTCACCACGACGGGTAACAAAGATATCATTACGCTGGAACACATGCGGAAGATGAAGGACCAGGCGATCGTCTGTAACATCGGCCATTTCGACAACGAGATCCAAGTCGACCGTCTGAATACGTCCGACGCGAAGCGTACGAACATCAAGCCGCAGTACGACCTCTACACGTTTCCGGGCGGACCGAGCATCTATCTGCTCGCGGAAGGCCGGCTCGTGAATCTCGGCTGCGCCACCGGTCATCCATCGTTCGTGATGTCGAACAGCTTCACCAACCAGACGCTCGCTCAGATCGATCTTTGGAAAAACAAGGACACATACGCTATCGGGGTCTACCGTCTTCCCAAACACCTCGACGAAGAGGTGGCGCGCCTGCATTTGGAAAAGATCGGGGCCAGGCTTACGAAACTGACTCCGGAGCAAGCGGCGTATCTCGGCGTGCCGGTCGAAGGTCCGTACAAGCCGGATCACTACCGGTATTAATTCCGAGTCGCGTGGCGATCTCCTCGTAGGAGTGGTTGAGAATGTTGCAAAGTGTCAGGATTTCCCGGTGACGCGCATCGAGAAGACGCATACAGATTTCCACCAGGCCCGCGAATTCCTTCGCGACCGACTCCGGAGCGATATCGTTCTATGATCTCGACAAACGCGGATTCGTTGCGGCAGCGAAGCGTCGAACAAGAGAATCATCGATTTCTGTATCAGGCGCTACGCTACGAACACTCTTGTGGTTGGTGATGCGGGCTGGTCTCGGTGCGCGGAAGCGTGGGTTGGTTTGCATGGTGCGCTTGGTCGTTGATCGATGGATGATCCGGAACCCGGACGGTTCGATGGGCCGAATTGTTCGGCACGCCGTCATTTAACACTTATCGTAGCGCATCAGCGATGGGGAGAAACCCTACAACGGAATACGCACGCTGATTTCCGTACCTGCTCGGCGAACGGATTTTATTTTTAGCGAGCCACCAACATAGGTTGCCCGCTCGCGCATGCCGAGCAGTCCGAGATCGTCCTTTTTTCCTTTTCGTCCGGCCGGGCGACGGCTCGGATCGAAGCCGACGCCATCATCCGTGATCGTTAATTGCGTGAAGGCATCCTGCTGACTCAGCCGTACGATAACATGGCGCGCACGCGCATGCTTCACCACGTTTCGCAAAGATTCCTGAAGAATGCGGTAGAACGCCAACTCGGACGCTGCGTCCAGCGGCGCGATCGGCTCAACGCAAGCGAGCTTGACTGAAATGCCGGTGCGTTCCGCGAATTCCGTGGCGGTGGCGCGCAAGGCGGCGATCAAGCCGAGTTGATCCAATACGCTGGGGCGGAGATCGCGCGAGATACGCTCCACCTCCTCGGCCGTCTTGCCAAGCATCTCGCGAAGTTGCATCGCTTCTCGCTTTGCTGGCCTGTCTCTCGCGGAGAGCTTGTCGGCCAGCGCCTGGCTGCGAAAGAGAACGGCGCAGAGAAGCTGGGTGACGTTGTCGTGCAATTCGAGGGCCAGATGCCCGCGCTCAGTCTCCTGCACCTGCACAACGCGATGCGTCAACGCCCGCAACATTTCCTCGCTGCGGCGGGCTTCGGTCATGTCGGTGACAACCATGCCGATGGTCGCGCCGTCGAATCCCTTTTTGGCCAGCGGGCGAATGGAGATCTGCACCGGCAGGTGTGAACCGTCGCTGGCCAGCAAAACCGCTTGAATTTTCGCACCGGAATTGTCCATCCGCTTTACGAGTTGTCGGAGTGTTGACCTGTCTTCCGTGGAAAAAAAACGGCGCAAGGAGCTGCCGATCACCTGCTCCAGTGGGAACCCAACCATGCGGGCGAAGCACCGGTTGGCGTAAAGAATTGTCTTGTCGGCCGTGAGCGTCAGGGCGCCTTCGTTCATCGACTCGATCAGCACGCGATAGGCGTGGCCGGCACCTTCGAGCGTGAACACTTGCGGGCCTTGTTTGCCGGCGACGACGACCGCATCCACTTCTCCACGACGAATGGCGCGGAGTGTTTTCTCCGCCTCTGCCAACCGCCCGCGGAGTTCGACGAGTTCGCGCGAGGGCGCGGGACGGGACGAACGTTGGCGGGGAGACGGCTTCACACGGCGATGCTATCTTTTGCGTTTAGCGCGACCTCGTCGAATAGGCCGCCTGTGTTCAGCAGATTGCCGATGAACCGCCGCATGGGACGAGGAAGTTCCTTGATGAGCGTCGGAGTGGCGACGATCTGATGTTTGCGCGCCAAGGCGGGTTGTTGATAAATATCGATTACCTCGAGCGTGCAGTTGGCCCTCAATTCGGCTTCGCACAGCTGTCGGACCCGCAGGACGGCTTGAGTCGACCTGGCGGTGGCTCCCGCCACGAAGAGTCGCAGGATGTATTTGTCCGCTGGCCGGTTCGCCGGGGATTTTCTCAAGCTCTGTGGCGGGCGGTGGGTTTTGTTTGTTTTCAGGACGGGAAAGGGAAAGACCCGGTTAGTCGGCAGCGCGCAAATCCAGGCCAACGAGCACGCGTTCTGTATCGGAAAGGTTACCGATGATCATCCGGACGGGGTTCGGCAATTTGCGCACTACGGTGGGGACGGCGAGGATCTGATCACCTTTGGCGAGTTGGGGCTTTTTCATCAAATCAATCACCGTAATCCGATAGCGGCCTTTGAGGTGGCTTTCACAAATCTGCTTTAGATTGGAGAATGCCGCCAGCGATCTGCTTGTCTGGCCGGTTACGTAGAGCCGCAGCTGCCAAAGTTGCTCGGGCCAGCGTTTAGAACTGCTGGTGCGCCGCACGGCTTTCCGGTGTGGTTTCTCAGGGGTAGGCGGCCAGCTTGCTGGCGCGGTTTGGGCGCGAGCAAGCTCGCGGCCTACGGGGTCGTGTAAACGCAAACCGGAAAGGCTCGTGGTAACCCCAGCTGTCGAATCTTTTTTCATTAATGTTTCCTTCCATTTCTACCTGCGGTGCTGGCCGTGATGTTGGCATCCGCTTGGCGCAAGCGGCCTGACGCGGCGCGCTCGGTCGTGAGCAGGAGGGTTCGCGTTCCAACCTGTTCGTCGACGCGCCGCAGTTCCTCCGCGCCGGCTTCGTGCTCGGAGCGCAATCCGGCGATTTGCAGTTCGAGCGAGGCGCGTTTGCGCTCGAGTTCGCGTTTGCGACGGGCGGCTTCCTGCTGGCCGGCCAGCGCCTCGGCTTTTTCGCGGGCGGTTTGCGCGGCTCGGGCCGAACCCGTCAGAACGCCGCTGGGACCGATGTATGCGTCAACCAGGTCGATGCCTCGATCCGAAATCAGAAACTCACGGACTTGGTTCGAATGCGCCATCCCGCGCGCTTTGAGCACGTAGAGTACGCGATTGCGTTCACCATTGCCTTCCAAATCTTGCAACAACAGCCAGGAATCCATCAGCGAGGACATGGCGGCTTCACTTTGTTGCAGCGCGTGGCCGCCTTGCGTCAGGCTGGTGAAGAGCGTGGTGACTTGTCCGGCCTTCAAATAGTCGACCAGCCGCGTCACCATTCCCCGACATTCGGAGTCGGTGCCGGCGTCCATCAGACTGGTAATGGGGT
>DAITQE010000355.1:0-4796 GCA_036833235.1 Opitutus sp. | reverse complement strand
CCCGCAATCAGCACCATGATAATGACGCGGTCTGCCAGGTGGCGGGCTAATTTTGCCAGTAGGTCCATGTATCACGACGGATTCTCGAGAGATAAGCAGCGCGAACAAACGCGCGGCGCAATCCTAGCCAATTGCTAAACCCCGCCGATTCCACCAAGTTCCGAACAAACTAATCGGTCGAGCCATACCGGTCCGGCCAAATCCCGTTCGTTTCATGTCCAAAGTCATTATTTCGACACTCTACGATTCAGACGTATTCAAAATGGCCTGCCGCCAATTCGACAAGGCCGCCGACGCTATCAACCTTCCGGAAAACATCCGCGATCGCACGAAATACCCGCGCCGCTGCCTCGCGGTCGCTTTGCCGATTCGACGGGATGACGGAAGCATCACGGTTTTCGAAGGCTATCGCGTTCAGCACAATCTTTCGACCGGCCCTTCAAAAGGGGGAATCCGTTTTCATCAACACGTGACAATCGGAGAAGTCGCCGCGCTCGCGATGTGGATGAGTTGGAAATGCTCGCTCGTAGGTCTGCCGTACGGCGGCGCCAAAGGGGGCGTGATCGTGGATCCGCGTCAGATGTCGGAGGCGGAGCTCGAGCGCCTGTCGCGCCGGTATATGCAGGAGATGGTGAATTTCCTCGGGCCGCACATGGATGTGCCCGCGCCCGACGTCGGCACCAATGAAAAAATCATGGGGTGGATGATGGACACGTATTCCAACCACGTCGGCCATAACGAGCCGGCAATCGTCACCGGAAAACCGCTCGCGTTGGGCGGCTCGCAAGGTCGCCGTGAAGCCACCGGCGCTGGAATCGCGTATTTGATCAATCGTTACCTCGAGGATCTCGCGATTTCTTCGTCGTCGGCGACTGCCGTGATCCAAGGTTTCGGCAATGTCGGCAGCGAGACCGCGAACGCGTTGGAAGGCTACGGCGTGAAAATCATTGCGATTTCCGACTACACGGGCGGCATCTACAACCCCGCCGGCATCGACCTTAAAAAAGCACTTGCTTATATTCGCTCGCAGAAGGTGCTAGACGATTTCGACGGTGGCGACGCGATCACGAACGAGCAGTTGTTGGAACTCCCGTGCACCGTATTGGCGCCGTGCGCACTAGAGCGGGTGATCACTGAATCCAACGCGTCGAAGCTGAAGTGTCGCATCCTAGCCGAGGGTGCGAACGGACCCACGACCAATTCCGCTGATCGGATCATCGAGGAGCGCGGCGACATCGAGATAATTCCTGATGTGCTCTGCAACGCCGGTGGTGTCATCGTCTCTTATTTCGAATGGCTGCAGAACCTGCAGAACTATTATTGGGATCGCGACGAAGTGATTAAAAAGTTATTCGCGATCCTCGATAAGGCGAAGGAATCGGTGGAATACCAAAAACGTAAATTTAAATTCAGCCGTCGACTCGCCGCGCTCACCCTTGGCATTCAGCGGGTCGCTGACGCCAAAGCGGCCCGTGGACTTTTCCCCTGAGCAGCCGGAAGCGGGTATCTGGATTCGCGGATACATGAAGAAAAAAGAGGCGGACCAGCCTTCCGCTGCGCTCCTCGCCAGGAAGAGGAAATCCGCGATCTCCTCAAAGCGCGGTCGTCGCGCGCGGCTCAGAGCAGCAAAAACATTCCGCACATCACAGCCGTGGGCATCGCCGCGCCGGCCAGCAGCCCAAGCGGCGAAACTCCCTCGGGAAAGTAGCGTTGCAAGATCGTCTGTCCCGCCGGATTGGGCGCATTGGCGATGACCGTCAGCCCACCGCCGGCAACCGCTCCCGCGACCACCGCGTACTTCAGCGACTCAGTGAAACCAGGCACCAGCGTGGCGAGGTAAGTGATCGCCGCGTTGTCGTTGACTGCCGTCAACATCGTGGCGCCAAGAAAGAGCGGTACCTCGCCGAGACTCTTGAGCACCGGTTCAATCCACCACGCTTGCAGCCCGCCATGAATCACGAGTCCTGCCAGAAAAAAACCCACGAGGAGCGCTGGCCGTAAATCCAGCGGGCTTTGGTGGTGCGCCGTAGCCTGCGAGAACGCCAGGAAGATGAGGAACGTGCCGACAAACAGGGCCGGATAATGCGCAACAAACACGGTCAGGCCCATGAACCCGAGCTGCACAATTGTGATCCAGACCGGAATCGGTTCGCGGGACGAAGCTGCTTCCTTCGCCGAATCGCCAGCCTGGCGTTGCGCACGAATTTTTTCCAGCTGCATGAGCTCTTTCCGAAAAATCAGGAAGTAGCACAGCGTGGCTGAACAAATTCCCAATAGCGCTTTCCAGCCGAAATGCGTGAGCATGTAGAGGGTGTCCCACTTCCAGGGTGCAGCGACCATCAGGACTGGAGGCGCCGCGAAATGCGTTAGCGTTCCTCCCACCGAAACGTTGACGAACAGGAGCCCCAGTGTGGCGTAACAGAACCGCGGAGACGGCTTGAGTTGATAGAATTGTCGCGCCAGCAACAGCGCGGCGATGGTCATGGCTGCCGGCTCCGTGATGAACGAGCCCAACACCGGCGCGATAATCAGGATGGCCAGCCACCATGCCGCCGTTGAGCCCTGGCCAAGGGCCGCGACCGAACGAAGACACTGTTCTGCAAACACCAATACGGGTCGCGTCGAAGCCAGCGCCATGATGACCACGACGAACATTGGCTCCGTGAAATTCACCCGATGCCCGATATAGTCGGTTACTGTTGGCCAGCCTTTGAACCAGATGATCGCGCCGATCAGCACCAGCGCCCACGTGCCGAAGACCGCTTCGACTTCGCCGAGGAAGTGCAAGATCTGTCCTTGGAAACTCACTTCGTCCGGAACGTCATCCTGATCCTGATCACTTCGCGCTTTAGGCCGTTCCTTCAACCGAGTGTAGTGTGCTTCCTCGACCACGTGCGCCCAGTGCCGAAATTTCGCCGTCAAGAAGGTGTGGATGATCGCGAGAACGAAAATAACTGTCGCGACGAGATTGAACGGCTCGAGGCCTATTCGCGCGCGCAGCGTTTCCAGAATGCCTGCTGCCGCCGCTGGATAGTGATCGAGCGGCAGAGGGAAATTCATCGTTTCCCCGCTCGCTGCTCGAACGGTTGTCATTGTCCCAACCATCAAAACCGACCACCCCAGCACGCGAATCGCTTGGAGCGTTGGGAACGTCATGGCGTTAAGCAAACTCCCCTCAGAGCTTTGGCAAGAACCGCGTGCCTGAGGGATTCTCCGACTCTCGGCTCTCCAGAAACAGCTCCGTTGTAGCCCGCCGCTCGAGCGGCGGGATCCCTGCGCTCTCGCACAGGGCCACGCAGAGGTCAAAGCTGCCCGATCTGCGTTCCTCCCGTCCGGCGCAAAACGCGTTCTGCGTTTGGGCAGAATTCTCAGGCGCCTAAAACGTGTGCACGAACAAACCCGAACGAAGCTTCGGCTCAAACCATGTGCTTTTCGGCGGCATGATCTGACCCGCATCTGCGATCGCCATCAGTTGCGCAATTGTAACGGGATAAAGTGAAAACGCGAGGCCTCCTTCAGCATCGACGCGTTTCACCAACTCTTCGGTCCCGCGAATACCGCCGACAAAATCGATTCGTTTGCTCGTACGCGGATCATCGATACCAAGCAACGGGGCGAGCAATTTGTCCTGGAGAATACTTACATCCAATCGGCCAACCGGATCGGCCTTGGGATCAACCGGGCACTTCAGCCCGTACCACTTTCCGCCGAGGTACATTCTAACTTCGCCGATGTTGCCGGGAGTCGGTGAGACATTCTCCTCGAGCCCAAACCGGCTTTTTACTTCCGAAAGAAACTCCGCCGGCGCGCGCCCATTTAGGTCAGCCACAATTCGGTTGTACGGCAGGATCTTCAGCTCGCTCGCTGGAAACAGCACGCAAAGAAACCAATTGTAGTCCTCCCAGCCGGTGT
This sequence comes from Opitutus sp., assembly GCA_036833235.1. GTDB lineage: Bacteria > Verrucomicrobiota > Verrucomicrobiia > Opitutales > Opitutaceae > Opitutus. The sequence continues at coordinate 884 of DAITQE010000355.1, read as the reverse complement.
GCTGCGGATTCTGCGCCCGGCGCAATCGCGCCACACGCGCCGCACTCGCCGCGCGATGATGGCCATCGGCAATGTACGTGAGCGGAACCCGACTGAACGCTTGGATCCATTTCTCCCCACCCGCGATTCGCCACACGGTGTGTTGGATTCCGTCTGGCGCCGTAAAGTTGTGCAGTGGCGTCTCGGCAACTTTGGCTTCAACCAAAGCAGTCACCGCCGCTTCGTCGCGATAGGTCAGGAAAACGGGCCCGGTGTTGGCGCCCAGCGTATCAATCAAACGGGTGCGGTCGTCTTCTTTGTCCTTGCGGGTCTTCTCGTGTTTTTTGATCAGCTCGGCATCGTAGTCCTCCACATTGCACACCGCGACCAGGCCGCGCTGCTTGTGCGCCCCCATCTGCTGTAGGTAAACGTAGAGACAAGGCTCTGTCTCTCGTTTGAGAATCCCGGCGCGTTGCAAACCGAGAAAATTTTCCCGCGCAGTCGAATAGACGATATCGGCGTGCGGATCAGTGGCGGGCGGCAGATCGATCTCGGCGCGATCGACATGCAGCAAGCTGTGGGGCTGGCCGGCTGCGAGCGCCGCCGCTTCCGTCGCGTTCACGACATCGTAAGGAACGCACGCCACGTCGGGCGCATGCTCGGGAGAAGGGACCAGTCCTTGAAAAGCGCGGATTCGCATGGATAAAAAAGGCGTGAAGGATGGCCCACGGAACACACGAAAGACACGGAAAAAATTCCTGGATCCTGTCATCGGGCGCAAATTAGAGTTTGAGCAGATCGCTCAAACCCACGGCCAACTCAATATCCCCGCCGACATGAGGAATTGAAGGGGCGCATCTCCGAGTTGCCGGTGAATAGTAGCGCGGGCTTCCAGCCTGCATCCT